>OMKD01000339.1 GCA_900299495.1 Sphingobacteriales bacterium | reverse complement strand
AGTGTGGGCCTCTGACGAGTTTAAGGTTTACCTATCGTTCGTCCTAATCATTGGTATTACCGTTTCAGGTTCAATCCTGTATCATACCGATTTAAGTATTGAGGAATCAATAAGAACAGGTTTCTTTCAGGTCGTTTCTTTAGTTACAACTACGGGTTATGTTTCGGCAGACTATACCCTTTGGGGCCCTGGAACAACGATGATATTTTTCTGCCTCCTTTTTGTCGGTGCTTCAGCAGGATCTACCTCAGGCGGTATCAAACTGGTAAGACATTGGGTATTCTTGAAAAACACAATCCTTGAATTCAGAAGATTGATACATCCAAGAGCTGTATTACCTATTAAGATGAATGGCAATGTGGTAAACGCAAAGATACTTTCTCACATTCAGGTATTCCTCTTACTCTATTTGGCCCTATTCATTATAGGATCTTTTGTGATTAGTATCATGGGACTGGATTTTGAAACAGCCACTTCCGCTGTGGCAACTGCGCTGGGTAATGTTGGCCCTGGTATAGGCAAGGTTGGTCCAACGGATAACTTTGCCTGGCTACCCAATAATGTAAAAATCACCTTATCCTTCCTGATGATACTGGGACGTTTGGAGTTATTTACGATCTTGGTATTATTTACACCTTATTTCTGGAAGTCTAATTAATAGCAATATGGCTTATTCATCTACAGATTTGAACGATACAATAGTAGCTTTGGCAACTGCCCCTGGGGTTGGAGCAATCGGAGTTATTAGACTCTCAGGAAAAGAAGCTATCTCAATTTGTAATACCTTCTTCCACAGTAAAGACTTGGAGAAGCAGGATAGTCATACCATCCATTTTGGTACCATCAGAGATGAAAAGGGAAACATCCTCGATGAAGTATTAGTCTCCTTATTTATTGCTCCTAAATCCTATACCAAGGAAAATGTAGTGGAGATTTCGTGCCACGGTTCCAATTATATCATACAGACCATCATTCAGTTGTTCATTAGAAATGGTGCAAGAACTGCTCAGCGAGGTGAATTTACGATGCGGGCTTTTTTGAATGGTCAGTTAGACCTGAGTCAAGCAGAAGCCGTGGCAGACTTGATAGCATCCGATTCTGAGAGCTCTCATCAACTGGCAATGGCGCAAATGAGAGGTGGCTTTTCACAGGAAATTGCAAAACTAAGACAAGAGTTGATCGACTTTGCATCGCTTATTGAACTAGAATTGGACTTTGGAGAAGAAGATGTTGAGTTTGCAAACAGAGATAAACTCAAAGCTCTGGTAGAAAAGATCAGAAATCTCCTTAGCAGACTTATAGATTCCTTCACATTGGGGAATGTATTGAAAAATGGCGTTCAAACGGTAATAGCAGGTCGTCCAAATGCAGGTAAATCCACCCTTCTAAATGCACTTTTGAATGAGGAAAGAGCCATCGTATCCGATATTGCAGGAACAACGAGAGATACGATTGAAGAAAGCTTAAACATCAATGGTGTATTGTTTAGACTAGTCGATACTGCAGGTATCCGAGAAGCTCAGGATACGATCGAGGCTATTGGGGTAGAGAAAACAATGGAAAAAATCGGACAGTCTTCCTTATTGGTTTACGTATTCGATGCTCAGCAAATGACTGCTGAGGAAGTTCAAAAAGATCTTGAATCATTGTATTCGGAGAATATTCACATGATCGTTGTTGCAAACAAAGCAGACTTAAAAACAGACATCGTTTACAGTGATTATGCACATAAAAACCTGGAGGAAGGTAACTTTGTAATCCTATCAGCAAAGCAACAAACAAATATCTCCGACCTCAAGCAACAACTCTTCTCAGCAGTCACGGATGCAAAGATATCAATGGATAACACTATAGTTACAAATACCCGTCACCTGGAGGCTCTACAGAAATCCCACGAAAGTTTGAGTGATGTTCTAAACGGTATGGATATGCAAATAACTTCTGACTTCATTGCCATGGATATCAGAAGAGCATTAGCCTTTTTAGGAGAAATCACCGGAGAAATTTCTACTGATGATCTTCTCGGAAATATCTTTGGCCGTTTCTGTATAGGAAAATAAGAATTAATCAATTCGGTATTCATAATCAGCCTGCAAACGCATTGAATTCATAGTCTCTAAAACTAAGTAGCTACTTCGTTTATGAACTAATATTGGAAGGCCCTCCCGATCTGTAAAGCCCTCATTTAGTATAAGGCTAAGTTTACCATTATGCCTAACACGGTAACCTAGGTTCAAGTAGCTATCGGTATCAAAAAAGAAAGCCCACTCATCTGTTGAAGGATCCTCCGGATAACGAACCTCAACAACATGCACTTCTTCCTCATTCGGCAGAATTTCCTTTCCTAGGTAACTAAATGCTGCTTTTGGATCGTCCAGTTTAAAGGGTTGCCAAAAAACAAAGTAAGCGGTAGCCAAGGTATTTTGCGCTTTCTGAATCAGAACAGTGTCTTGAACAGTTGCACCATATTGTTCCACTTCTACAGTATTTTCTCGCTGTCGATAGACCTGCAAAGTCGTATCGCCCGGAGTACGAATTTCATACACAAAGGGATCCCAAAAAATCTTGTGTTCCTGTTCAATCGTTTTACTAAGCTGACCAAGGCTATCATAGACCTGCGTGGTTTTAGCATAGCTAAGGGCATCTAAATCTGCTGTAATTCCAACACGATGGGCATTCCACGAACGTTCTAATATATCATTAGCATCGGGTTGGCATGCTACAAAAAGAAAACTCAGTATCAATGCAAGTAAACACCTCATAGAAAGTCTAATTATCTGATGAATAACTGAATATACTCATTAAAAAAATGGGAACACCGAACATATTTATATAATTTTAAATTACATAAATAAGTTAATACTTTATCTCAATCATATTAATTCGAAACAAAATGAAAAAATTACTCATCCCAATCTTATTAGTCATAAGTTATCTTCCAGCAGAAGCTCAGCTTTTAAAAAAAATCGAGCAATCGGCGAAAAGAGCAACGGAGCGAGTTGTTGAACGCAAGACAGAAGAAAAGGTAGAAGAGAAAGTGGAAAGCGTTTTTGATTCAATCTTTGCTAAAAAGAAAGAAAACGACCAGGATTCTACGAAAGCAGTTCAGACCAGCTCAGATACAGAAAGAAATGAGGTTGACTATTCAGGATTCAATCCTTTTGGAGGAAATGCCGAGTACGAAGACAGCTATAGCTTTTACTTGCATGTGGTAATAAGAATGGAGGACTACGAAGAGAAAGAACCGCCAATGGAAATGACACAGGCTTTCGGAGAGGATTGTATGTCGATTATAACGGAGGAAACAGAAGGTGGTTCAATGATTATGGATTTCAAGAATAAATCTGCAGTCATGGTCAATGAAGAAGAAAAAACAATACAGGCATTTTCTTTGGATATGATGAGCAAGTTTAAAGGAAAATCTGAACCAGAGCCATCTGCAGATGATATTGAAGACGTTGATATTGTAAAAACAGGAAAGACAAAATCCATCTTAGGATATACCTGTTACGAGTATATCATGATTAATGAAGATGGCAAAATGGT
This sequence comes from Sphingobacteriales bacterium, assembly GCA_900299495.1. Taxonomy (GTDB): domain Bacteria; phylum Bacteroidota; class Bacteroidia; order Chitinophagales; family Saprospiraceae; genus AM-2324. The sequence goes on along the minus strand of OMKD01000339.1, from coordinate 7,935 downwards.
AAGCTGGCATGCTCCAGATGTAAAATTCGACTATCTTGGATTAATGGAGAACTTCACTGATTTAGTTGATCTAAACAGCAATTTAAATATAGCACAGCAAGCAGAAATGCCTCAGGGATATCTTATGGAAATGACCATGTTCAAACCAGATGGAAGTAAACAAAGTCATTATGAAGTGATATCAATTGATGAAAATAACAGAACGATTGATCTGGATGGATATTCCGTTCAAAAGTTTTAAATAAGAAAGGGGCATCAACGCCCCTTTCCTATTTATTTTATACGATCATCTTACTTTGATAATCTTCCCATCATCCAGGCCATTGCAACACCAACAACAGCACCCATGACACCAGAAATACCTAAGTCTGTCAGGAAGTAGCTCATATTAGTCAACTTTGTCATAGCCATCATATTTCCATTTGCTACTGCCCATATAGCTACACTAATCCAAGCACCATTGATAGCACCTGATTTTGCAGAACTAACATTGCTCTTATCAAAATACATAGCAACTAAGAATACTTGAGCAATGGTCACTATCAAACCCACAGCAAAGTTAGGTTCTTCGTTCATAACATTAGGAAACTCTTCTTGAAGACTAGCGAAAAGATTTTGATAATAGGCCATATAAAAGCCAATACCAACAGCAAAAGATGCCACTACCCCGACCACTGAGGTGATTAGAATTTTACGTAAATCCATTTTATTAATTTGTAGTTAGTAATTACTATAAATTAACAAACCCACACTCAAATTGCAATTATTTCAGTATTTAAATAAATAAACAACAGTTAATTAAGCATAGTAAAACATTGTAATGCTTGAATTAAAATCAGTTCTTTACCAACCTTAAATATTTTGTCTCGGCACGGAATTGCACAGATAATATATAAACTCCAGCATCTAATGGACTTAAATCTAAAACTTGGCTATTACCATCAAATTGTTCCACTTGCTTCCCTGAAAGATCAAATAAAATCAATGAAACAGGCATTTGCCCTTTCCATTCAAGCTGGCAGGTAGCAGTAAGCGGATTTGGATAAACCTTGATAGCATTGTCATCCCCTAAATTCAGATGAACTATATTGGTATAGGTTTTGGTCCCATCATAATCTTCCTGTATCAGTCTGTAGTAATTATTACCACTAAGAGGACTTCGGTCTATCCATTCATAGGATTTATTAAATGAAATACTTCCAGCACCTGCTTCAAAGCCTATATCATTCCAAGATTGGGCATCTGAACTTCGCTGGATAACAAATCCACGGTTTTCAGACTCACTACCTGTTTCCCATACAAGCTGGACATTAGCCTCATTAGGCCTTGCATCAAAGTAAAGTAATTCAACGGGTAGTATACCTGCTACATATGCTGCAACAGCAGTAGATTTACCACCATTGGGATCATCTTTATATATGGTCACGAAGTAATCTAAACCAATAGCAGCGGTAGCTGGAACCTGTACATTGCCATTCAAGGTTACCTCAGAACCATAAGAGATTGATGTCCCTGAAATAGTACCAACATTTGCATTCAAATTATTGCCATCTCCTCCATCGGAATAGGACATGGTAAAATTATTTGTACCATGCCCTGCTGCGACTAAATTCGTTGTATTCGCTGGATTAAAAACATATTCACTTCCAAAAGATATTGCATTACTACTATTTATAGAACCTACACAAGCAGTCCCCTTATTTCCATTTCCAAGATCACTGTATACGACAACAAAGGAAGTAGAAGTTAAAGCTATGGTATTTATCCATTCCGTATTACCAGTATTAAATACACTTTCGCTATGATAAGAAACCACAGTGCCAGAAATACTTCCTATCAATGAAGTTCCTTTGTTACTATTGGAGTCATCTTTATAAGATATCGCAATAGTAGAAGCATCTAAAGCATCTATGGAGATATGATTGGTTTGACCAGTATTAAAATAATATATAGACCCCATAGAAATAGAACCCCCACTTACTGTGCCAATACGAACAGCTCCCCTTCCTGAATTATTATTGTCTTTATATGCAACTGCAAAACTGTTAGAAGTAAGCGGAGTCAATCCAAAATTATCCACAAAAACACTCGTTACTGATGCGGATGTAGAATATGAAATAGACGTTCCACTTACAGTACCAAGTCTAACCTTAGCACCTCCAGAATTATTTCTGAATGCAATTATAAATTGTGTGGCACTGAGATTCCTGACTTTGACATTATAAATATTCGATCCAGTAAAGGTGTAAGCAGGGCCATAGGTCGTAGATGTTCCTGTACGGGTACCTACTTTGCAAGTACCACTTCCGCTTGCTCCCCCATCGGAATAGCAAATTACAAATTTGGTATCATCCAAATTAGAAATAGCCATAGTCTGACTTTGATCATTATCATATATAGCCTCTGAGCCCGTTGTAATTGTTGAAAAAAGTAAAATAGGGCTTATAAATAAGCCTAAAATCGACAACATAAATCTAGTGTTCATCGGTCCTTATTTTTGTTAACATCTTGAATGCAAGTTACTTACGCAAAACAAGGCATGAAATACACCATTTCTAGTATTCAATAGAAGATTATTTTAAACCAAACAAGTTTTATGTAGTCTACAGAAATAAGTATTGATTTATTCCTTATTTTACTACTGATTATAATTCAAAACTTATGACTTCAACTCGAGTTTCTAAAATAATGATACTTACTCTCCTGATAATTGGAGTGTACTCCTGTCAGGATGATCCAATAATTGATGACATGACGGACATTTTAGTCGAATATGATCCCAGCCCATATTTTTTGAATGCAGCGCCACTACCATCACCTGAAATTCCAGCTGATAATCAACTGACCATCCAAGGAGTTCAATTAGGAAGAATGTTATTTTACGATCCTTTACTCTCAAAAGGAGAAGCTCAAAGTTGTGCATCCTGCCATGTGCAAGGAGATGGATTCTCGGATATCAATCAATTTTCTTTAGGGGTTGATGGACTAGAAGGAGGAAGACAAGCGATGTCAATTTTTAATCTGGGAATCAATCCAAACGGTTTCTTTTGGGATGGTAGAGCAGAGACGCTGAGAGAACAAGCGCTTATGCCTATACAGGACCCACTTGAAATGCATGAAAGCCTTGAAAATGTAGTCAGTAAACTGGAATTGGAGCAAGATTATAAAGATCAGTTTATGCGAACCTTTGGAAGCGAGGAAATCACCTCTGAAAAAGTAGGATTGGCATTGGAACAATTTATGCTCAGTATCATCTCCAATGACTCTAAATATGATCGCTTTCTGGCTGGCGAGGTTAATTTGACACCAAGTGAAATGAGAGGTCGTGATTTATACTTTAGTCCTTTTGACCCTGATAATCCTACAGAGTCAGGAGGATCCTGTGATCTTTGTCATGGCGGTCCCAACTTTGGAAGCAATCTGTATCGAAATAACGGATTAGATGCTGCTCCTAATTTTACGGATTTAGGAAGATTTGAGGTTACTGGGAATCCTGGTGACCGAGCACGATTCCGAGTAACGAGTTTGAGAAATATTGCAGTCAATCCACCTTACATGCATGATGGACGATTCGAAACTCTTGAAGAGGTAATCCAGCACTACAATACTGGAATCCAAGCCTCTCCAACATTGGATTTGTTTCTATCGACAACTATTCCAACCGGCCTTTTATTGGATGAACAGGAAATCTCAGACCTTGTAGCTTTTCTCCATACCCTAACTGACGAAACTTTTTTAACAAATGAAGCGTACACAAATCCATTTTAATTTTTCTTAATAGCATACTAAGAATTTAAATGTGAGGTTTGATTAATAGTTATGATAAAACATTTAGAAATTACCGGGACCACAGAAATGTGGTCTTTTTTCGTTAAAAAACAGCAATATTAACTGATTTAGATTACTACTTTGCCTAAAACAAACATTTTGTATTAAATTGAGATAAATACGTTTTTAACTTAACCACTAATACATAGATTCATGAATAATATTGTACTTAGTCTAACCTTCCTTTTTGTTTCTAACTTTTGTATAGCTCAAAAGAATTTATCTTTTACAATTGCGCACTTGGCTGGAACAGAACCATTTTCCACGGAATCAAGCTTCATGAATAACCTTGATCATGGAATAAAACCAACTACCTTAAAATACTATCTATCCGAATTCAGCCTAATCCACGATGGTGGTCAACAAACACCTCTTGAGGATCTGGTACTTCTGGTAAATGCTGAAGAATTAACTGAAGTAAATCTTTCTGATTTGAATTTCGAAGTATTGGAAGCACTACAATTCCATATCGGAGTACCAGAAGATTTGAATCATGCAGATCCTGCACTTCAACCTTCAGGTCACCCACTTTCTTATCAGAGCCCTTCTATGCACTGGGGCTGGGCCGGTGGATATAAATTTTTAGTAACAGAAGGTGTCTCGGGAACAACAGCGAATAGTTTCCAAATCCACTCTACAGGAGATGATCTTTACACATCAGTAAATGTTGATCTAAACATATCTGCAGCAGCAGCTTCAGAAGTTAGTTTTGTAATCAATGCTGACTATGTGCAGCTCTTCAAAGATATTCCAATGGCAAACGGTGTATTTAATCACGGCGATTCTGCTGAGGCAGCAGATGCAGTGAATAACCTTGCTACTGAGGTTTACTCCGTCAGTGATATTGTACTTAATACAGCAAATCCTGTATTCAAAGGTTCATACAACTTTGCACCGAATCCATCGACCAATGGAATGATCAATCTTCAAGCAGATCTTGTTGATTTTGACAACTATACTTTAAGCGTTAGAAATATGCTTGGGCAAGAAATCCAATCGTATAATTTTGCCGGAGATAAAGTAGATTATACCATCTCTAACTTAAGCAAAGGCATCTTTTTTGTAGAAGTTTCAAACGAAAATGGTGTAGGCTTTACAGAGAAGATTATTGTACAATAAATGATAAAAAGGACGCTCATATTTGCTTTAAGTATCCTACTATTTTTGGGATGCCAAAATGATGAGGAAGTCCTTACAGTTTCACAATGGCCGGCACTTATGGAAATTCCTCAGGGATTTCCTCAGGTGCCAGAGCCTGTGGATAATCAGTTCACACCTGAAAGATGGGAATTAGGAAAACTTCTGTTCTATGACAATAGACTCTCCATTGATCAAAGTATTTCCTGTGAAAATTGCCATAAGCAAGCAATCGCATTCAGTGATGACCTTTCAGTAAGCCTCGGAGTGGAAAACAGAGCAGGCTTCAGAAATGCACCCAGCCTTTCAAATCTTGCTTATCATCCGTACTTTACCCGTGAAGGAGGTATTCAAACCCTGGAGCAACAAATCGCAATTCCTATCCAGGAGCACAATGAATTCAACCACAACATTGTTGATCTAGCTGAACAACTTCAGGCAGACCCACAGATTAATCAAATGGCTTTGAAAGCCTATGACAGACCTTTTGATCCATATGTTTTAACAAGGGCTTTAGCTTGTTTTGAACGAAGCCTGATCAGCGGAAACAGTCCCTATGACAAACACATCAATAATATAACAGGAAGTGGAATGAGTGCAGAAGCTCTAAGAGGTATGGACTTATTCTTCAGTGATGAACTTGCATGTTCAAACTGTCACGAAGGGTTTAACTTCAGTAATTATGCCTTTGAAAATAATGGTCTGTATGTGGAATATGCAGATTCGGGCAGATATAGACTGACCCAGGATACCTTGGATATAGCCAGATTCAAAGTTCCGAGTCTACGAAATATTGAGTTGACCGCGCCGTACATGCACGACGGTTCTATACAGGATTTAGAGGCAGTTATTGAACACTACGCAGCAGGAGGATTTGATCACAAACACAAGAGTCCTCTAATAAATGGATTCCAAATTTCAGCAGCAGATAAAGACGCTTTGATCGCCTTCTTGAAAGCATTGACCGATGAAGAATTCATCAGTAATCCTTTGTTTGCAGCTCCTTAAAACCAGCTTTTTGGGCATATTTACCCTTCTTCATAGAAGATAGGTAAACCAAATAAGGGGGATAAATTGCCCACCGATAACTTCTGAAAAAGATTCACATATCAAAATTCAAGTTATTTACCATATATTGTTTCAAACATTACAACATTCAAAAAACACTATATGGGACTCTCTCAAGTTGACTTAATCATTTTCATAGGGTACCTCTGTATCATGGTAGGTATCGGTTTGTGGATAGCAAACAGAGAAAAAACAAAAACAACAAAGGATTATTTCCTTGCTTCAAAATCACTTCCCTGGTGGGCTATTGGTGGATCACTAATTGCATCCAACATCTCCTCTGAACAGATTATCGGGATGAATGGATCTGGCTTTGCCATTGGAATCGCCATTTCTTCCTATGAGCTTATGGCAGCACTTACGCTGATCTTGGTAGGTAAATTTTTCCTACCTGTGTTTCTAAAGGAAGGCATCAGTACAATGCCTCAGTTTCTGGAGAAAAGATACGATAGTAGAACCCGAAATCTTATGGCGGTATTCTGGGTCGCACTATTTGTTGGGGTTAACATCACAGCAACCTTATTGCTTGGATCAAAAGCGATAGAACAGCTTACAGGTGTCAGCATGAGTGTAGGTATTATTGGGCTTATACTCTACACCGCATCTTTCTCTATTTTCGGTGGTCTGAAGGCTGTTGTTTGGACAGACGTAATCCAAGTCGTCGTATTGATAGTTGGTGGCTTCGCGGCATCCTATGCTGTTATGAGTTATGTTGGTGACGGAAGTTTCCTGGCCGGCTTTGATAAACTTATGGAACTTGCACCTGAGAAATTCAATATGATCTTCACAAAGGATGACATGTACACAGACATCAGTACCGGTGAAGAAAAATCTGCCTATGCACTACTGCCTGGTATTGGGGTATTGATCGGTGGTATGTGGATTGCCAATCTGTATTACTGGGGAACAAATCAGTATATCATCCAGCGTGCTTTAGGTGCGAAATCACTTAAGGAAGCTCAAAAAGGGATTTCATTAGCTGCTTTGGTAAAGATTATCATGCCATTATTTGTAGTACTTCCAGGTATTGCTGCATTTGCAATCTTAAATAATACAGGCTTATTCGGCTTCGAAGGAGAAGGAATCACAGAGGCAGATGCTGCTTTCCCATGGGTTTTAGACAATTTTATAGGATCAGGCTTTAAAGGATTAGTATTCGCTGGTTTGATCGCTGCAATTGGTTCATCACTAAGTTCAATGGTAAACTCTGCTTCTACAATATTTACACTAGATGTGTATAAGCCACTTATTAAAAAGGATGCCAATGAAGGACATTATGTAAAAATTGGTAAACTTACCGCTTTCCTTTCTCTTCTTTTGGGTGGTATCATTGCGCCATTATTGGGAAGTATAGATCAGGTATTCCAATACATTCAAGAATACACAGGTCTTATTAGTCCAGGGGTAGTTGCCTTATTCATCTTTGGAATGTTCTGGAGAGGCGCGACTGGAAATGGTGGATTCTATGGTGTGCTTTCTAGCGTATTATTCATGTTGATCATGAAATTTACCTTCCCGGATTTACCATTCCTTGAGCAGATGGCTATAGGATTTGCATTTACAATACTGGCGATCTACCTGATCTCAAAATACGAAACCAAAAAAGCAGGAGCAGGAGAGAAACAACATACTGCCTCCAATGCTAAACTTGGACTATCGAGTACACTTATGGTGATCACATTCCCAATGAGTATAATCGGATTGATTGAAAATCCTGCAGACGTATTCTCTTGGGTGATCTTGTTGATGCTAGCGGTGTTGATGATCTTAATTTGGAAAGACGATACAAATAAAGATAAGAATGCATTTGATGCGGAGGAAGGGATCTTCAAAACAGATCGGGCCTTCAATATTTCGGCCGCTATGGTCTTGTTCTTATTGACACTAATTTATATTTCACTT
>OMKD01000338.1 GCA_900299495.1 Sphingobacteriales bacterium | reverse complement strand
TCACCAGGATTTGGATTACCAAAATTAGCTGGAATTAAATCGGGAAGGTTAACGCCCTCAATCCCATTGAACACTAAGGCAGTTTCGTTATAATTAAAAGAGAATTGCATCGCAAAAATATGTTCAAAATTTGATGCAGTTACATCTAAGCATACGGTTTCACCTTGCTGGACACTTTCAGATGAAATCTCTAAACTAAACTCACCAGGGCTATCATAAATTTCAACCCCACCATTAAGTAAAATTTGTGGGCTAATTGTTGTCGCAGTTAGTGCATCGATGATCTCTGTGGCTGCCGGTGAATTTGAAAATTCGATTGGATAGACTCCTTCCTCTCCTATCACATCAAAACAAACTTGGAATAAAGTGGTTCCATCCGTTACAGTTGCACCATTAATCAAATCTGAACTACTGAACCAAGACAAGGTTAAGTCACCAGGATTTGGATTGCCAAAATTAGTAAGATTTAGATCCGGAAGATTGATGCCCTCAATCCCATTAAATACTAATGCAGTTTCATCATAATTAATAGAGAATTGCATCGCTAAAACATGCTCAAAATTTACTGTAGTTACATCAACACATACAACATCGCCAAACTCCCCACTAACATCATTCAACTCTAGAGTAAAAAACTCTGAACCTTGACTAGTAATGTTAACTGATCCACTATTGAAATCAGAGGACACGAGCTGACCACTAGTATTTACTACCTCCATCGGAGATGGATTACTCGTGAAATCTATTGGATACCAACCATTAGATCCAATAACATCAAAACAAAGTTCGAAAACAGCCGTATTATCATCAACTGTTACTCCATTAACTAAATCGGAGTTGCTTGTCCATGCGACAGACATTATCCCTTCCGAAGGGTTACTGACATTAAAATCGAGCAAATCAGGGAATCCAGTTAGATTTGTATTCACAAAAGTTAAAGCGGAAGGGTCATAACTTATTGAATACTGGAAAGCAAGAATATTAGAAAAATCATTTACCGTAACTGGTATACAAATCAGATCTCCGAGCACCGCTTCATAATCAGAGATATTGAAACTTGGAGAACTGATTGGCTCACCATTATTCGCACAATCAGGAATGTTAATATCCAATTTTCCATCAATTCTCCAAATATCCAATTCTTCAAGTGAATTAGAGATAGCTTCCATAGGCGTTGGTGTACTACCAATAGATAAATACGTAGATAAAGACCCTGTGCTTTCTTCAATTATATCAAAACAAATCTCATAAATCTTCTGCCGACCTGCTAAACTTGTCCCGTTAATCAAATCATCTGAGGACCAAGAAACAGTAATAAACCCAGGAAAAGGATTCGCAATATTATTCGGAAATAAATTTGACAAAAGAAAGTCTCCTGCATTTGTGAATGTTAAAACACTAGGGTCATAAACGATTGAATATTGTTTACTTACTACTCCCTCAAAATCATCTGCAAATACATCGACACAAACATTGTAACCAGATGAACCACAGGTTTCCTCTAGCTCAAGTTTTATGCCATCGAAGGGACAATCCGTTTCTTCAGCTATGATATCTAAAGAAACAGAGGAGTCTAGCACTTTTCTCAAATTACCATTTGAGGACACCTCAAACTCCACAGGATTATCAGATGTAGAAATTGAAGTATAGGCAGTCTCTCCAATAGCTTCAAAACAAACTTGAAAAACAATTAGCTCAGCATCAACACTGAAGCCGTTTGGATATTCATCTATGGGTGTATCATAAGAAACTGTAATAAAACCCTCCGTACTTGCATTAAAATTATCTTCAGTAAATCCAGGTAATACAGGAGAATTGAAATCAGTAAACGAAAGCACAGATTCATCATATTCCAAACTAAATTGAATGGAACCTAATAGTTCAATATTGTCCAATGAAAAATCAATACAGAATTCATCACCTACTGATATATCACTGGAAGAAATTTGGGGGGCAAGAGAAACATGCCCCTGAGCATTTATAGACAACGAGGACAAAACAAAGCCTAAAGTTAGCAAGCATCGTATAGCAAATAAATTAATGTTCATGGGATAAAATTAAATCAGTGAAATCCTATACGGAGGATACCGATCTTGGTTAATTAATATTTAAATAATGATTTAGAGTATAATTCCTATGAATGGTGTTGAATCCAATGAATTGATCCTAGAATAGGAATCTGAAAAACAGCATGGGCTAAAACCAGCTTAATACATCTGGAGAATACACAGAAAGAGCGTGCATCCAAGGTGTTTTGAATGAAAATCATGAATACGGTTTTTGAGTAATTCGATTCACTGCATAATAGTGCAAATCAAAATACTAATGATCACAATACTGATTGTGAGTATTGACTAATGTAAACGTTTAAATTCCCAAGGAATAACTGGGCATGGCTCTGATGTGACTTATATCAAATATAAAATAAATTACTATAACAGTAAAGACCTATTTTGGCATTTTAGTAATATAAAATTAAATACAAGTTATTACCTTTTGGTAACCAATAACTTAAAACTAATAGCTATTTCTGGATTTTCTCAAAGGAAGCATTGATACCTTTGATTAGAGCGGAACTAAAACCACTATGCTCCATTTGATTTAAGCCAACAATAGTACAGCCCTTAGGCGTGGTTACCTTATCGATTTCAGATTCGGGATGCTGATTGGTATCAAGCAGTAGTTTAGCTGCTCCAAGAACCGTCTGATTGACTATACTGTTTGCTGTTTTTGCATCGAATCCAATTTGAATCCCTCCCTGAACCATAGCTCTGATGAAGCGAAGTACATATGCAACTCCGCAGGCTCCTAAAACTGTTGCTGCTTCCATTAACTCTTCATTGATTACAATTTGCTTACCAATTGATTCGAAAATAGCTTGAACAGCTTTGAAATCAGAATTTCTCCTCCCATTGGAACAAATACAGGTCAATGATTCATTGACCGCTGCAGAGATATTTGGCATTGCGCGATATACAGAAAAAGAGTCTCCAACTAATGTTGTGATTTCTTCGATGGTCACGCCTGCAGCTAGTGAAACGATGGTATGTTTCTCTGGATCTAAAAACTCCTTAACCGATTCTAGAACATTTAAAATGGTATATGGCTTCAGTGCTAAGACCAGAATATCAGCTTGCTTTACAGCCAAAATATTGTCTGAAGTAACTTGGACACCTTTTTCAGAATAAGGTATGATACTCTCTAGATTACGTTTTGTAACCGTAATCTTTGAATTGGGATAATAATCAGCATCCAAAAGACCTTTAAGTATGGACTCTCCTAAATTACCACAACCAATTATTGCTATAGCCTTATCTGACATCTTTGAATATTAAATGAATCAAAAGGCAATTTATTGAATAATGGTTTTCTTCGTCAAACAGACCAACCCGTATGGTAGTTATGCGACATCATCACTGCATATATTTTCCATCTGGTAACACTAAAGGCATTTTATATACAGGATTTGAAATCAAGTTAAAACCTAAAGTATCACCCAATTCTACAAGTTCCGGAGTGACTAAGGTCCATTCATGACCTATCTCCTCCAAACGATTGATTTGAGCACCGAGCTTTGAAGTTAATAACCAGTATAGGTATTCTGTATTCATGCAGGCATAATCGCAGGTATCATCATCATAGGTAAACCAAGCATCAGAAGGATATGCATTGGGAACATCAAAGAACTGTCCGCCTCTGGCCGCATCCAATGCCATCGCTAAATCGGTCCCCACTTGTTCGCCAAAGATGTCGGGATAAGCATATGCATAGCCAGCATGTGTTATGATATGGAGAACTTCCTCCAAAGATGCATCAAAGTCACCTTGTAGCGCATCGTGAAAAGTTGGACGCGTTTCGTCATTTCCAAGATCTTGTCCAATCCAGTCTTCAGGGATATGTATTCTGTTTAAATCTGATTCCTTATCCCACATTAGCATAAATGCATTATTCTCAAGCATCTGCTGATGTACTGCTGGATTGTCAATTACACCATCTTCATCATTATCCAAATATTGAGCCATGATATTTGCAGCATGAAGCATTTTACTGCTAAGGACTTTCTCAACGCCATAAATAGGAATATCAAACACAAGGACCTTCTTTTTAAAACGTTTTAGCCCAGACTGATCAGCAGCTACTACAACAAAATTAGGATCATTTCCTGGATCAATTATAGCAGGTTCAGAACCACAGGATTGAATAAAAAAAATGATCAATACACTTAATATTCGCATTTGAATGAATTTAAGTCAAACAAGAAGTCCAAAATGGAATCTCTTACAAGATAACAAGGTTATACTATTGAAATACAATATTTTATTTAACTACACAACAATTCAATGAAACACCTATTTTTTCTTTTATCCTTGACCTTGCTTTGCTTTTCATGCAAACAGCAAGAATGTGAAGTCAAAACAGCCGGATTTGTAACTGCCTTTCCCGATGCAACCTACACCATAGGTACTAACGAAAGTGTAACTGTTTGGCAAAAATATATAGAGCTGCACAATCAACAAGACCTCGAGGGAATCATGGCGATGACTTGGGATTCAATCCAAATCTATGGACCGAATGGAGAATATATTAATGGTAAAGCTGAGCATAGAGCTTTCCTTGAAGAATGGTTCTCCAGTGGTATTGGATTATCCTGGTCCTTTACCTGGGCTACTGCAGTTAAAGTAGTTGATGCTCCGGGAGAATGGGTACTTTCAGGTATAGACTTCGTTCAAAGTGATTCTACTGTAAATGTAGAGAGCCAAATCATCAGTGCAGCTGTCGGACCGGAGAAGGTGTACGAATTTTATGTAAAAACATCAAAGGTTCCACAAGCAGAACCAGAAGAAGAGGAATAAAAAAAGGAGGCACAAAGTGTGCCTCCTTTTTTATTGTATGATAAACTTAATTGTTTTCAAATTAGGCCCAGCGTTTATTTGCAACAAATACCCCCCGGGGCTAAGAGAAGAAAGATTTATCTCAAACTCCTTATTATCCACCATCTGATCGAACATCATTTTACCGTCTGAACTAATAACCGAATAATTGTCTATTGTTACAGTACTTTTTATAAAAGCCCTTTCATTTGTTGGATTAGGATAAAATTGTACTTCCAAATCATTCTCAACAGGATCGATATTTGTATTACAATTTATTGTTTCAACAGATAACTCAAGGCCAAGATTTTGAATGAAATCAGGACATACAGAAGGAGCACCAGATACGGTATAGTTCCCCGATTCTTTTACAGTTAATTTTACAGAAGTTTCGTTAGGTATAATGTTACCATTCTTATACCATGTAATATTTTCTGTATAAGGTGCACCCAATTCAAAGAACATAGAATCACCTTCGCATATAATAGATCCTCCAGTTTCTCCAATTTCAAAATTCCCAAGACTTATAACTGTTACAGGAAGAAACACCCAACCATCCACTAAAACTTCTTCAGAAGCTTCTGTACAATTTTCGTGTGTTATTTCTACCGAAAAATAATAACCTGCATCGTCAAAGGCAGTAATATCAAGAAATTGCTCAGTTGCTCCATCAATGGGGCTTGCCTCATTTTCATTATAAGCCCTTTTCATCCACTGGTAGGACTCAAACTCTTGAGTTATCAATTGACCTGAACTATTTGGACATAGTAATAGATCTCCATCCACACTAACATCATAATCACATTGAGCATTTAACTGAAAAATAATAAAAAGGGTAAGACTGAAACACGAAAGCGCTTTCATAGGCATTCAATTTTTTAATGATTTCTAATTAGAAGACGAGACATAAACCAAAAGAGTTGGAATAAAACAAAAAAAAGGGATATGATTAGCATATCCCTTTTTTTCTTATTGACAAAAAGTCATTAATCGATAAGAATCATCTTTTTAGTATCCTTTAGATCTCCTACCTCCAGGGTATAGTATAAGACACCAGACACGTTCAAATCTTTCACTTCAATCTTATTATATCCCGCTGCATAAGATCCTCTGAATGTACGAATAACCTTTCCATTTAAATCCTGAATAGTCAAAGAGCCCTGACCAGCCTTAGGTAATTCAAACTCAACGAATGTTACACCTTTAAAAGGATTCGGATTGTTCTGATATAACTTAAAATTAGAAGCAGCCCCTTTACCGGAAAAACTGAGTTCTACATCCATCATCTCAAGCGTTTCTGAATAAGCTTCTGCTTTGGTGTATCTTGAATTAATTGATAAGACATCAGAAAGCAGTACATTCTTCTTAGCTTTGAAATGTAAAGTATATAAAACCTTTTCACTTAAGTCAAATGCTTCACCCATATTCCAAGAGCAGGTAATCACCCCTTCTTCCAACTTCGTAAAGCCAAGATTATTTTCCATTACGACTCCTTCATCTAATCGTATAAATTCCACCTTATCTTTATCAAAATTCAAGGTATACTGATAACCATATACTTTTGCATCGGCATAAAACTCAACTTTATAATCCTTCCCTGCTTTCATCAAAACATTGTCAGTCTTGAATACTAAGGTCTTTGGATCATTGATTTCAATTTCTTCATTAACTTTTAAGTCAAATGCTAAAGCAGTTGAGCTCATGAAAATCATGACCAATGAAAAGAATAAAAATGACGGGCGAATACGCAGATTCATATCAATAAAGATTATAATTTAATAATTAATAGCATCTATAAAGTTACCGATAATTAGCATAGTATTCAAGTAAAAAAAGGGATAGGACTCTTATTAGACTGACGATTACTGACAAATAAAAAGAAGGGCTACCCATAATGGATAGCCCTTGCTTTACATTTTACCTTAAAAATAGTCTAACCCTTAATTAAATACTATTCGTTTTGTGGTATAGAATGATCCATAAGCAGGATCTGAACTAACTCGCACAATAAATACACCTTTACCTAATTCTCTTGTATTTAAATTAACATTAATTGCAGATACTTTTTGACTAAATTTTTTTTGACCCGCCACATCAAATACTTCTAGCTTACCATCCATAAATTCCTGCGGGATTTCTAGTAAAATATCAGTACTTGAAGGATT
>OMKD01000337.1 GCA_900299495.1 Sphingobacteriales bacterium | reverse complement strand
CTAAGACTCAAATGAATTTCAAGCTAATTTTGAAATTAGATCCGAGTTCCGATTCAACAAATATCTAGTAGTAAAAACCCGATAGTCTTTGGATAAAGACAAGGTTTAGTATAGGTGTGTGTTTTGTGGTTGATTATTTGTTCAATGGATTTTCAATCTAACCGATTAAATCTACTTTAAATATTTTAAAAAATATAAATTGACTACTTTTTTATTTTCACCCATCCGATAAAAGCAATCAAAATAACATGGTAAACGAATCCTTATGTCTTTTTCTGTTTCTTTTTATTGGATCGCTTTTCAAGCTCTTGCTCCAGTACCTCTGCATAGTGTGCATAAAAGGCATTGACAAAACTCAGAATAATACCTATTCCCACAATCACATAGACCATAGTAAATGCTTTGCCTCCGGTAGTTTGGGGTGAGATATCTCCATATCCTACTGTTGATAGGGTAATAACTGAAAAATACAGCGAGTCAAACCAGGTCCAGCCCTCTAAATAATGATATACGACCGTACCAATCCCAATAATTATTCCAGCGGTAAAAATAAGGTCCCGATATTGTTTGTCTCTAAAAAAGCTAATAATCGTCTGTATCAGATACATCTTTTGGGTCTTTGGAGTATTTAATTATTTATGTAAGCGTATGCATTTAATGAAGTGGCTATACATAACCAGATAATATATGGAGTCAATAGCAGCACCCTCCATCTCATTTCAGGCCAATAAACCCTTGCGATATAAAGTACACAGAGCAGTAATAATGAAATCTCAATCAATGCTATTCCTGTCCAGTGGAAATGAAAGAACAGGGGGTTCCAAAGGATATTTAAGACCCACTGAACCGCATATACAATAATAAAAAAGGACTTTTGCTCAAGGATATTCCAACCTTGACTCATAAATACAGCAAACAAAACCATAATGGTTGTCCATGCTGCTCCAAATACCCATCCTGGTGGTGTCCAAGGAGCTTTGGAAAGATTCGTATACCACTCAGAAGGCACCCCTTCGCCTGTAAAAAAACCTCCGATACCCAAAGCAAAGAAATTTAGAAAAAGGAATATCAGGAAACTCAGTATTTTTTTCGCTGAATCGGACCTCACTGCAATCATATTTTAATTTTTAAAAATCACAGAACACTACTAATTGCTAATAGATTCAAGTCCAGGAAAGTTCACAAAAACTATTAAAAGATGTTTTAGACTCTAGTACTTTTAAGCCTATACCATTATTAAAAGTATCAGAGGGAGCTGTGACAGGCTCAATAGCGATGAAGTCTTTTTCAGGAACAGAGAACACCTGCAAATAATCCAAACCCGAACTTTTCAACTGAAAATCAAAACCTTGCAATCGCCATTTCACCGCTTCATCATTCAGCAAAAAACAATCATCCACAACGGCATCCCAATTAAAAGCAGATCTTGCCTTATACAAATGCATTTTTTGGGTTATACCTGTATCATTGATTTCCGCCTGACCAAAACACTGAAAACCAAAGGTTTGCTTATCTCTATAATCCATATTGAAATAAGGATGCCAACCCAAGGAACATGGAAAAGGCTTATCACCCCTATTTAGAACCCCAAATGATACGCGAAGGCTATTTAGACTGAACCAATAACTCAGCGTAAATTTAAAATCGAAGGGAAAACCAGGATGTAGATTTTTGGACTCAAATTCAAAAGTCAACAAGGCACTATCTGGCCCCATTTCAGCTCTGTTTAATTCTAAGCGTTTATCAGCCAATAAACCATGAATAGCGTGACCAGTATCCATTTCATTCCTATCCAATTGATAGGTTGTTCCATCAAAATCATAAGCACCGTCTTGCACTCTGTTGGCGAAAGGAAAAAGAATAGCAGAGGCATAACAATCTGTGTACGACCAGTTATGAGGAATTTTGATAATCTGTTTGCCATGTAGTTGCAGCGATTGCAAGGATGCTCCTTGATCTAATACAAATATAGCCTCCAACTCCAATTGCTTATGCTGAAGCTTGAGGGTATCCCCATGATTCGATTGTATGATATCAAATTCAAACATAAAGAAAGTTACGATACAGGCAATTAAATTAATAGTTAATCCCCTTCAGATTCAAAATCAAGTGCAGTAACTGTGATTTCGACTCGTCGATTAAGGCGTTGTTGAATAGGATTCTTGGGTGTGGGATATTTCATATACCAATTAGAATACCCCTTGTAGCTCAGGCGATTCGGATCTATGCCTTTTTTAATAAGTTCTCCATAAACCAGAAGAGCACGTCGGTGTGCTAGTTTACCTGAAAAAGAAGATTCAGATTCTCTTTTCCCAGGTCTATTGACATGGCCTCCAATATGGATAGACACCGATTTATTCATTTTTAAAAAATCCTCAAGATCATTAAGTCTGCTTTTATGATAAGGGAGAATGATCGCTTTCCCACCTACAAAATTTAATTCATTCACATCCCCTTTTAAACCTTCCTTTAGCTTTTCTAATAAAAGCTCTTTTTGTATAGTATCAGCGGCGCTTACCTGCATATCTTCACCTCCAAAGAAATAATCTTTTTTAAGATAAAATAAGCTGACATGCTCTCCAATTGGAGCATAAAATTGAAAATACCCCAATGAATCCGTGAAAAGGGTATCATTCTTGTAACTTGTCTGCAGTCGAACTTCAGTGGTAAGATTTTTTTCTTCCTCTTTGAAACTAACCTGACGCTTAATCAAGGCAAGCTCTCGTTCTTTAAACACTT
>OMKD01000336.1 GCA_900299495.1 Sphingobacteriales bacterium | reverse complement strand
TTCTATTTTATTAATTACTTTTTTCGATTAGCTTTGCGGCTGTAAGGAAATATCAGCGATGACAGATAAAAAAAAGGAATGGTTTTCAGAATGGTTTGATTCTCCCTATTATCATAAACTGTATAAGAACAGAGATGATAAAGAGGCACAGGCTTTTATCAGAAGACTATTGGATTACCTTCAACCAAAAAGCTTTTCAAAAGTGCTTGACCTTGCCTGTGGTAGAGGTAGACACTCCAGATTTCTGCACAAAAATGATCTAAACGTATTGGGTCTTGATATTTCTCCACAAAGTATAAGTTACGCATCTCAATTTGAAGAATTGGGTCTAAGGTTTGAAATCCATGATATGCGAAATGAATTACCTGAGGCTGCCTTTCAATTTATTTTCTCTTTTTTTACCAGTTTTGGTTATTTCGAATCTGACACTGAGCACCAACAGGCGATAAATCATATTGCAAGTGCACTTGATCCAGGTGGAAAATTTGTAATCGATTTCCTAAATCCATATCTCGTAAGAAAACATCTTGTGCTCAAAGAAGAGAAGCATATTGATGGGACTACCTTCAAAATAAACAGGGCTTATAAAGATGGATTTATCCTAAAGTCTATAAACTTCAAAGATGAAGAAGGTGTAATTAATAATTTTATTGAACGTGTAAAAGGGTTTAATAAAGCAGATTTTGATAAAATGTTTGAATTTGCAGGTTTGAAAATCTCTTATATTTTTGGTGACTACCAACTTGGCCCTTATAACGAGATCGAATCTGAACGCATGATTTTTATAGCAGAAAAAATATGAATGAACTCATTCAGATAGACCACTATTTATTCCACCTTCTCAATGAGGAATGGACCAATGGATTGTTCGACGTGATCATGCCCTATTGGAGGGATAAAATGACTTGGATTCCACTATATTTATTTGCTATTGGATTCTTTATCTATAAATTTAAGAAACAGGCTGTTTATATAATTTTAGGAACGCTCCTATGTTTTGGGACGGCTGATACGATAAGCCACAAGGTAATCAAGAATTCTGTCCAGCGAGCTAGGCCTTGTCACGATAATAGTCCTTTGGATACTTCAAGATTATTATTAGAAAAATGTGGGCCTGGATATAGTTTTACATCGAATCATGCAACAAACCATTTTGCAATTGCCTTGTTTATGATAGGACTTTTAGGTCGTTTTTACCCTAGATTAAAGTATTTCTTGCTTTTTTGGGCGGCAAGTATTGCATATGGACAGGTTTATGTTGGAGTTCACTTCCCTTTTGACGTTCTTTGCGGTGGAATATTGGGTGCATTGATAGGTCTTCTCTGGGCAAAGTTATTTAATGCAAAAATTTTATTAAGTAGTTAGGATAGATGAGTATTTGGGAATATATATTATTATTTGCTTCAGCCATTTTTGGTGCTTATGCCTCTTCTTTTGTAATTAAGAAAAGGGATGATATCCTTCAATTATTGCTTAGCTTTAGTGGCTCCTACCTTTTAGGAGTTACGGTCCTTCACCTTATTCCTTCACTCTATGCCACCAATACTGCAAAAGGGACAGGTTTCTTTATGCTAGGAGGTTTCATTATTCAACTATTACTTGAACAGCTTTCAAGAGGTGTTGAGCATGGCCATATGCACTTTCATCAGGAAGAAGGTCGAATTGCAATGGTCGTTTCTGTGTTAGCAGGACTTGGTCTCCACGCCTTTATGGAAGGCTTACCATTGGATTACTATGAACAATTCCATGATGTCCATCATAGTCACGACCATAGTGGGCACAATCATTTCTTGTGGGCAATTATACTTCATAAAATTCCTGCTGCCTTTGCGTTGATGAGTCTTTTGAAAATGGCAGGGTTTAGTAAAAAAACGGTCTGGACTGCGATAATTATTTTTGCTCTAATGTCTCCTCTTGGGGCGCTTCTAGGAGGATTACTCAATATGGACAATCAAGCAAGAACCTGGACACTGGCTTTAATTAGTGGTTCTTTACTCCATATTTCTACGACTATCCTATTTGAAACGGACAAATCGAAAGAGCATAAGATTAGTCTTAAGAAGTTCATTACCATAATTATAGGTATTCTTATGGCTCTAACATCACTGCTATAATTCTGAAATAGCCCATTTACCAAGAATAAAATTTCTTTGGGTTTAGTTTGTTGTTCCTTTTTTTTCTGTATTTTTCAAGATGAAAGGATAGTGTGCAGTTGCAAAAACATCTGCCTTATCCATCTTAAAATATTTGAAAAGGAATTGGGGCATATTATGAAGCACATTTACAAGCTATTAACTCTTACTTTATGTTTATCAGCTACATTTGCTTTTTCACAAAACACCCTTAGTGGAAAGGTAACAGATAAAGCAAACGCTGAAGCACTCATTGGAGTAAGTATTGTCGTGGAAGGATCAGGTGGTGGAACCGTTACTGATTTCGATGGAAAATTCAACTTAGAAACGAATGAATCGCTTCCTTTAAATCTTGTTTTCAGCTATATAGGTTATGAAAATCAAACTTTAGCTGTTACCGATTGGAATCAAAAGATTAATATTGAATTAAGTTCAGCATCCCTAACTATTGATGTAGTTGAGATAAAAGGACAACGCATATCTGATAAACAAAAAGCTGCACCACAGACCGTAGAGACCATGGATGTGCTTGCTATCAAGCAAACAGCTGCAGAAAGTTTTTATGAAGGTCTGGGAACACTAAAAGGGGTTGACTTAACCGCTGCAAGTATTGGATTTAAAGTAATTAATACCAGAGGATTCAACTCAACAAGTCCTGTACGTTCACTTCAAATCATAGACGGAGTAGATAATCAGGCTCCCGGTCTTAACTTCTCTTTGGGGAACTTTCTTGGAGCCTCAGAACTTGATATCATGAAAGTAGATATCGTAGTTGGTGCAAACTCGGCCTTTTATGGACCTAATGCATTTAATGGAGTAATCAGTATGGAAACAAAGAATCCATTCTTCACCAAGGGATTAAGTGCAAGTGTTAAACGAGGAGATCGAAATATCTTAGAAGCAGCAGTTCGCTACGCTGATTCATTCAATAACAAGGATGGAAAAGAATTTTTAGCTTATAAATTAAATCTTTATTATCTACAAGCAGATGATTGGGTTGCAGATAATGACTTAGCAGTTGATGGAACCACTTCACTGTTTGGTAACCCTGGTGGTTGGGACAAAGTCAACACTTACGGTGATGAGTATTTCCCGGCAAATGATTTTTCGACTGCTGCACCATGGTCTTACCCAGGTTTGGGCGTTTTTCACAGAACAGGATACCGAGAGTTAGATCTTGTTGATTATGGCACACAAAATGCTAAAGGTTCTGCCGCAGTCCATATCCGTACCAATCCAGATAAACCATTCGAATCTCCTGAATTCATTATTGGATCGAACTTTGGTTGGGGTACAACAGTATATCAAGGGGACAATAGATTTAGCTTAAAAAATATCTTCTTCTTCCAAAACAGATTGGAATTCAGAAAAAAGGATAAGTACTTTATCCGTACTTACATGACTAAAGAGGATGCTGGTGATTCCTATGATCCGTATTTCACGGCACTAAGATTACAAGAACGTGCAATGTCTAACGAAGACTGGGCTGGAAACTATACAGATTATTGGTTAGGACAAATTGCACCAAAAGTAAATCAGCTGGGTTATCCGCAGTTAGATTTCTCTACCTTCCCTCCTACTTTCGATCAGGCAGCCGCTGACCAATGGTTAATAGACTATCAAGATTCTTTATACGTATGGCATCAATTATCAGCAGATTTCGCAAATCTTGCGGATCCTGTAATCGATGGATCGACCAATTATCTAGCACCAGGAACTCCTGAGTTTGAAGAAGCTTTCAATGAGATTACTTCGGCTAAATCCAATTCAATTGAGAATGGAACACGCTTTTTTGACAAATCAGCTCTGTATCATCTTCACGGAGAATATAAATTTGAGCCAAAATTTGTTGACTCGTGGATCGTAGGAGCAAATGGTAGACTTTACACTCCAGTTTCAGAAGGAACAATTTTCAGTGACACTATTATTGGAGAACGAATTACCAATATAGAAGGTGGTGTGTATACAGGTATCGAGCATAAATTAATGGATCAAAGACTAAAAGTGAATGCGACGATCCGACTGGATAAAAACCAGAATTTCAATATCATTCCAACACCTGCAGCATCCTTGGTATTCAATCCAAAGGAAGATACTTATATCAGAGCATCGTTCTCTTCTGCGATTAGAAACCCAACGCTTGCAGATCAATACCTGTATTTGAATGTTGGTCCTGCTATTCTATCAGGTAACTTAAACGGAGTTGATAGTTTAGCAACAATAGAATCCTTTACTAATTTCCGTGAGGCATTGAATCAAGACACCCTAGTGTACTTTGATATTGATCCAATTCGACCAGAACGCGTAAAAACCTTTGAAGCAGGAGTAAGAACCACATTATTTGACAAGATTTATGTTGATGCAGGTTACTACTACAGCATTTACGATGATTTCATAGGATATAACCTTGGATTGGATCTTGAGTTTGATCCTGATCAAACGATTCCTTTCCCAGACGTTCAGGCCTACAGATTTGCAGCAAACTCTATTAACCAAGTAACAACCCAAGGTTTTTCAATTGGGCTGAACTATTACTTCGCAGATCTTTATCAGTTATCCGGAAATTATTCATGGAACCGATTGAATCAAAACCTGGACGATCCAATTATTCCGGCCTTTAATACTCCGGAACACAAATTCAACATAAGTATCTCAGGTAGAGACCTTTTTGATAAATTAGGTTTCAATATAAACTATAAGTGGATTCAAGGGTTTATTTTTGAAGGATCCCCTCAATTCACCGGATTTATTCCTGGTTATGATCTTATCGATGGTCAGATAAACTATCAATTCAAAAAAATAAATACCACCCTTAAAATTGGTGGTTCCAATCTCCTTAATAATAAAGTAAGCCAAACGTATGGTGGACCGAGAGTCGGCCGTATAGCTTACGTTGCATTGAACTACGAATTCTCAAAAAAATAATTATTCATTAAAATCATCTCTATGAATCGAATTTTACTATTAGGAGCATTCTTTTGCTTCTTCTTCGGACTAAAAACAGAGGCACAACAGCGTTACTTAGATCCAATCTTTGACGATGTTACTGTTGAGACGAATGTACTCTATGGTGTAAACGCCACTGTAATCACTTACAATGTACCTGCAATTGGAGAGGCAATCCCTCAGCCTTTGGCAATGGATATATATACTCCGACAAATGATACTGAAACGGACAGACCTGTATTCCTTTTATTCCATACAGGTAACTTCCTACCTTTCCCTGATAACGGTGGTATTGGTGGTACTAAAGAAGATTCTGTTTTAGTTGAGATCTGTACGGATCTTGCTAAAAGAGGTTTCGTTGCTGCTTCTGTAAGCTACAGAGCTGGCTGGAACCCGATTGCACCTACACAGGAGCAACGTGTATTCGGTTTGATCAATGCTGCATTCCGTGGTATTCAGGATGCTAGAACAGCAGTAAGGTTCTTCAGAGCAACTGCTGACGGCGGTAACCCTTACGGTATCGATCCTTCAAAGATTGGTGTTTGGGGTGATGGAACAGGTGGTTACATCACATTGAACATGATCGGTCTTGATGCTTATGAAAAAACATTAATCCCTAAGTTTATCGCACAATTACCTGATGGAATGGGCGGTACAATTCCTTACCCAATGATCCAGGAAGCAATTAATGGTGATATTTACGGAACATCTGTAGGTGTTGTTGATGCTGTAAACGCTGCTGTAACTGGTTTTAACCTTGGTGATACACTATGTTATCCAAACCACGTTGGTTTTGATTCAGATGTAAGCATGGCAGTAAACATGGGTGGAGCACTAGGTGATACGACTTGGTTAAATGCAGGTCAGGCACCAATCATTTCATTCCAAACTCCAACAGATCCATTTGCACCATACGACTGTGGTATTGTAAATGTACCTGTTGTAAACCTTCCAGTTGTTGAAGCTTGTGGTGCTAACGTTGTTCAGGCAATCCAGTCAGCAAACGGAAACAATCAGGAATGGGTTGATTTCGGATTTATCGATGATATCTCTATGGCTGCTAATGAAAATAATAATGGATACGAAGGTTTAATGCCTTTCAATGTTGATGATCCACTAGAATCAGCTCCTTGGCAGTTCTGGGCAGAAGACAATCCAAATTCAACTACACCACCAGATCCTGAATCTGCAAGAATGTATCTAGATACTATCTATAGCTACGTGCTTCCAAGAGCTTGTATTACTATGGATCTAAACTGTGATCTTACTGGTTACTCGAACACTAAAGAGATTGTTGCTGCATCTGAGGTAGGTCTTAAATATAGCCCGAACCCATCTAGTACTTCTATTGTATTCACATCTAACGATGAGAATCCAATGCTAGATGTAGTAGTTTACGATCTTCAGGGAAGAACTGTAGCTACTAACTTTGAAGTAAATAACAATACTTTTGAGCTTAACCGTAACGGCTTGATAAACGGAATGTACTATGTACAAATTCGTTTCGAAGCTGGTATTGCGACTTCAAAAGTTGTATTTAACTAAGATTAGTTGATTAAAATAAAAAAGGTAGTTCAAATTTGAACTACCTTTTTTTATATCGTTTCCAAAAATTTCAAGGTATCTACTCCGTCTGCATAATCCCATAGTTCAGGTTCCTGCGCCTTACCAAAAGGAATAAAATCTCCCTCACCAGTTCTTGAAACTGCACATTGCAAATCATCCTTGATCGTCTTCATCTTTCCTTTAAGATCTTCCTCGTCCTTGTAGAACTCATAATGTAAGGAAGCTATCCTTGAATGAAGTGAAGCATCTTCCAGTAATAACAAACAACCATTATTGATATACGGCGTGCGATTGATTTCGAAAAGCGCGTAGTTATAATCGAAGTTGTTTTTATACTTATCATTCAAAACAATCTTTCTGAATTCATGCAAGCTCTCCATCAGAAACTGAAAATCATAGCCTTCCGGAACATATAATTTAGATACATTACGGCATCCTAATCCAAAGTATCTGAAAATATCATTACCTAAGGCACTCACATCGTCTGATGTCTCCGCTCCATCCAATACAGCCACGGAAGACCTATTGGCTCTTATGATGTTGGGCACATGCTTAAAGTAAGAATTAAAGTAACGAGCTGTATTGTTTGAACCTGTAGCAATAACAGCATCGAAGTCTTTTAACTTATCCACTACTTTAAAATAATCTGAGGACTCGGGCACCCATTTTGCCATAAGCTCAAACAGATAAAGTAAGACAAAAGGATCCTTATCGGATAACTTAACCTGAGTCTTATGTCCTGCTATAAAGGTAGACAAGACATCATGAAAACCCACCATTGGAATATTACCAGCTAGAATTAATCCTACTGATTTTGACTCTTTGGGTTCAAGCGAATAGTCTGCTGTCCACTTTTCAAGATTTGCCCGATTTAAGAATCTCGTAGCAATAGCGTTTGCAGAATCTTTTTGATTCTCTAAGGTGAACCACTTATTATTATGATAAGTCCTGCTCATCCAGGCCTCTAATAACTCGTCTCCTGCTAAAATATGTTCGCCAAGACGAACCATCAGATCAATTCTTTCCTTTAAATTCATCGAATTTAATTTTTATTGATTCAGGACGCATGCGGTCCATTTTTTCAATGTTATTCGCGGGTATCAACTCAATATTTGGATAAAAATTCCTAGCCGCTTCAACCTGATCAACCCTTAATATATGGATTAATGGCAATGGAGATCGATTGGTATAGTGAGAATTAGAAGACTCCTCCTCCCCTTCAAACCTGTAAGCTGGATGAAAAGAAGCTAATTGAAATTCATCCTCTAAATCAAAATCAGCCAATTTACTCTCGAGAAAATAAAACACATCTAGATAATCCTCAAAATCAATACAGATATTATCTAAAATCAAAATTGAGGTATCTAAAGAAAATGTTGTCGAAAGTTTCTTCAGTTCTTCAAGGAAGAAGTCCATCAACTCAAAGACTTCAGTCTTTTCAAAAACTACATATCGAATCTTATCCTCTGAAAATGGCTTCGCTGCAAATGGACATAAATTAAGTTCAATAACCCATTGTTCTATCCACGCTTTGACAACTTCTATGGATGGCTTACTTACCATCAGTCTTTGTTCTTTTTGTATCTACATAATTATACCATTTGTCGACACAAGATTTCATATCCTCAGGCAATTCAGACTGGAAGAACATCTCCTCTCCTGTTTCTGGATGTATAAAGCCCAATTCAGAAGCATGAAGAGCATGACGCGGACAAACTTCAAAACAATTTTGAACGAATTGCTTATACTTATTAAATACAGTACCTTTTCGTATAGCATCTCCGCCATAACGATAATCATTGAATAAAGGATGTCCTAAATATTGCATATGCACACGAATCTGGTGCGTTCTACCGGTCTCCAGCGTACATTCTACCACAGATACATAATACATATCCAAAACTACTTTATAGTGCGTTTTTGCCCATTTTCCTTCCTCTCCGTCAGGGTAAGCAAATCGTAGGATTCTATGTTGTGGATGGCGACCAATATGTGCCTCAATACTTCCTTTTTCTGGTTCAGGACTTCCCCACACCAAGGCAGTATATTTACGTTTGATACTGTGATCAAAGAACTGCTTGCCCAAATGTGCCATCGCAAATTCGGTCTTTGCAACCACCATTAATCCTGAGGTGTTTTTATCAATTCGGTGGACCAAACCAATTCGGTTTTCTACATTTCCCTGAAGCACTGGAAGTTCCTTATCCTTAAAGTAATGCTTTAAGGCATTCACCAAGGTTCCATTCGGATTACCAATTCCAGGATGCACCACTAAGCCTGCTTGCTTATTGATTACAAGCACATGATCATCCTCATAAACTATATTTAAAGGAATATCTTCTGGAATAAGACTATCGTTTTCCAACTGCTTAACCAGATAAATATCAATCTTATCCCCTGGTTTAATTCGGTGGTTGGGCTTCACCCTTTTACCATTGATCAGAATCGATCCGGCTTTGGCCGAATTCTGTATTTTAGTGCGGGTTACATTACTGACCTTGGACATAATGAACTTATCCATTCGGATCTGTTCCTGTCCTGGATCAATATTAATCTCCGTATGCTCTACAAATGATTCATCATTTTGCTCCACTTCTGGTAAATCCTTTTGCTCCACTTCGCTCAATTTTTTATTTTTAACATCACCTTATCGGTCATATTTTACACAAAAGTACATCAAAAAACAAAACCTTTAAATCAATTCGATAGTTTAGATAAAAATTACTGTTCATATGCAATCATTTAATTCAAAATGTGTGAAGGAGGTCAAGCCTCCAGTAACCACTCAATCTCATATTTTACCAATATTTCCGACCTCTTCATTTGTTTTTGAAAGTATAGAACAAGGCATGGATATCTTCACAGGAAAAGAAGAAGGTCATGTCTACGGAAGGTACGGCAACCCTACCATTGAAGCTGTTGCTCAAAAACTGGCAGATCTGGAGGTGTACGGATCAGATATGGAAGCAAGTGGAATCATGGTATCTTCAGGAATGTCAGCCATTTCAACACTTTTCATGTCTGCACTTAAAGCCGGAGATAAAATTCTAAGCCAGGGAAATCTATATGGTGGTACCACTGAATTATTGCAGAAGATCTTTAAGAACCTCGGAATAGAACCCATTTTCACAGATCTCCAGAATTTAGGCCAGGTTGAAGATATCCTTAAATCGAATCCAGAGATTAAGATGCTGTATTTTGAAACACCGGCCAATCCGACATTGGCTTGTGTAGATATTGAAGCACTAAGTCAATTAGGCAAAAAATACAATGTACTTACCGCTATTGATAACACTTTCCCGACTCCATACTTCCAAAGACCTTTATTATTGGGATGTGATTTTGTTATTCACTCAACTACAAAGTTCATCAATGGACATGGAAACTCTATTGCAGGAGTCATCATTGGCAAGGATAAATCCTTTATGAAGGATAAAGTATGGACTGCTATGAAACTAGCAGGTACTAATTGTAATCCATGGGACGCCTGGTTGACTCATAATGGGTTAAAAACGCTAACCTTGAGAATGGACAAGCATCAGGAAAATGCTCAGAAATTAGCAGAATTTCTTTCGGAAAATGACCAAATAAAGACGGTCAACTATTTAGGATTGAAAGACCATAGTGATCATGAATTAGCTAAAAAGCAAATGACTGGCTTTGGAGGGATGATGAGTTTTGAGCTCAAAGGTGGTTTGGAACGCGGGATTGAATTTATGAAAAAAATCAACTTCTGTGTACTTGCACCTACTCTTGGTGACACCGATACTTTGATCCTGCATCCTGCAAGCATGTCTCATAAAAATGTGGCAAAAGAGATGCGGGAACGAAATGGAATCACAGATGGGTTAATCAGAATATCAGTGGGTATAGAATCGGCAGAAGATATTATTAATGACATCAATCAAGCCTTAAAATAATACAAGAGAGTTCTTTAATCAAATTGGAGCAAAGATTAAACGCAATCAAGCCATCAGCTACTTTGGCAATCAATGAAAAAAGTTTGGAGCTAAAGGCAAGAGGCAAAGAGATCTATAGATTTGGTTTGGGACAATCTCCATTTCCGGTTCCGGATGTTGTTGTTGTGGCATTGAAAAATAATTCAGATCAGAAAGATTACTTAAATACAAAAGGTTTAAACGATCTTAGAGTAGCTGATTCTGCTTACCATAAGTAGGTTTATGGACTGAACTTTAAAGAAGAAAACATACAGATAGTCCTAGATCTAAAGAGTTGATTTACGATATTCTTTTGGCCATGGATGCCACCTTACTTTTAGCAAGTCCTTTCTGGGTTTCCTATGAACCACAGGGAAGACTTGCCAATAAAAAATAGTTTGGATTCCATGTGAAGAGGCAAACCAATGGAAGTTACCCCGAGAAATTTGGAAGTATCCTGTCAGCAAACAGAGGAACAAAAAGTCATTTTACTGAACTATCCCAATAATCCTACTGGCCAAACGTACAGTAAACAGGAATTAGAGGACTTAGCTGATGTTGTGGAGCAGTACCAGGTATTTGTAATTGCAAATGAAATCTATGGAGCGCTTAGTTTTGAACCCCACCACTCAATCGCCTCCTATTATCCGGAAGGCACCATAGTAACAGCAGGACTCAGCAAATGGTGTGGAGCCGGTGGCTGGAGATTGGGAACAGCTGCATTCCCTGAAAAATTAGAGACCTTAGTCAATTACATGAGTATTATTGCTAGTGAAACTTATACCTCTGTGGGTGCTCCTATACAGCATGCAGCCGTTCAGGCATTTAGCCGCATAATGAATTAGAAGATTATATTTCTAAGTCTATTAAAATCCTTAGGATTGTAGCCAATCACTGTTTCTCTGCTTTAAAAGCAAATTAGCTTGAGGTGCATCCTGCTGATGGCGGTTTTTATCTCTTTGTAAATGCTACTGCGTTTAAATCTAAACGAAAGAAAAGGGATCAACAACAGCAGACAATCAGTAGAAGATATACTAGAATCTAAAGGTGCTGCCTTATTACCAGGTACAGATTTTGATGGAAAAACAGCTTTAGAAGCTATTGAACAAATGCAATCAAAGAAGGCATTTATTGAAAAACCTATTGTTCTAAAATCAAATCAGGTATAGATAAACTTTGTGCCTACTTCTCTTGAACGAGCATCAATAATTCCGGTTCTGAACCAGCTTCTCCATAGATGATTGCGTTCTGCTCATATTTTGTACCCAGCCTAATAGCTTCGTCTTTATTTATTCCCAAAACCAAAAAGCTTTGCTCCCCTTCCCATTTAGAAGGTTGTTTAGGGATACCGATACCCTCATAGATTCTATACTGGCCCAATTCACTCTTTAGAGCTTGATTAGCTATTTGATTTTCTTTATCAGAAACTGTTTTTGAAAAGGGATTCCATGCAGTTATAAATGCATAACTATCAACCCCTCCCGTACTTAACAACTGATCAAGTGCATGATTAGGTTGTCCAACAATAAGATCCAATTGATTTTGATCTACAATAAAAGCTCTATATGTGGTTGATAAGTATGCAGATCTTATATTCATGTAAGAAATTTTTAGATGAGTAAAATAAAACTAAGAATGAACAGAACCTCTTTTTCCTAACTCTACCACCTCCATATTTTTGACCTCGCCGGCAATTAAGTCAAATCTCAGGAATGTTCGTACTTTATGAAATCCATGATGCCCACAAGCTCCCGGATTCATATGTAGCAAATCGTGTTTATGGTCTGGCATAACTTTGAGGATGTGAGAATGCCCACAGATGTAGATATTAGGACGCTCATCTTTAATCAATGCCCGTACTCTAGCCGTATATCTTCCTGGATAACCACCGATATGAGTCATGAAGATTTTCAAGCCCTCTAATTCAAATAGTTGATTCAATGGACTTTTATCTCGAATCATGGAAGTATCAATATTTCCATAAACTGAACGAACAGGGGCAACTGCTTCAAGCATTTCGATGACAGTACCAGGACCAATATCCCCAGCATGCCAAATCTCATCTACGCCTTGCAAAAGATCAGTAATATCGGGGCCCATATAGCCATGTGTATCGGATAGAAGTGCTATTTTCATTTAAGTATATTTCTATTTGGAAGATACTTTTTTATCCTGATGATTCAGAACAGAACAGCGCATAAAAAAAGCCACAACAGAAAACCTGTCGTGGCTTTTTTATTATGAAAGTCTATACTATTGTACAGCGACTAATTCAACTTCAAAAATCAAAGTAGCATTTGGAGGAATAACACCTCCAGCGCCTCTAGCACCATATCCAAGATTAGCAGGAATAATAAGTTTAGCTTTTGAACCTACAGTCAATAAAGCTATACCTTCATCCCAACCTGGAATTACACGACCTTGACCTAATGGGAATTGGATTGGCTCATTTCTAGAGTATGATGAATCGAAAACTGTTCCATCAGTCAACATACCTTTATAATGAACAGATACCGTTTGACCTGCCATAGCTTGAGCTCCATCACCTTTCTCTGTTATGATGTAAGCAAGACCACTTTCAGTGACCTCAGCACCTTCTGTTAGTTTTCTGAATGCTTCCTCAGCTGCTTTTTGCTTTTCAATTTCTGCTTGTTTGATAGCTTCCATTTCAGCGTTGAATACCTCAGCAGCATCAAATTTTTTAGCCTCTTTACCTTTGCGGATAATTTCAACAGACTCTAAAATATCACCTTGAGCGATCGTATCTACAATATCCTGACCTTCGATAACGTGTCCAAATACAGTATGCTTTCCGTCCAACCAAGGTGTAGCAACGTGTGTTATGAAAAACTGAGATCCATTTGTTCCAGGACCTGCATTGGCCATTGATAATTTCCCTGGAGCATCATGCTTTAGGTCTGCATGAATCTCGTCTGGAAACTTATAACCTGGGTCACCAGTCCCTGTACCCAAAGGACAACCACCCTGAATCATGAAGTCAGAGATTACTCTGTGAAATTTCAATCCATCATAATATGGTTCACCTTCCCCTTTTCTATCATTTTTGATTGACCCTTCAGCAAGACCAACAAAATTAGCTACTGTCAATGGTGTTTTTTCGTATTCTAGTTGCACAAGAATATCACCTTTGCTCGTTTTAAACTTCGCGTACATTCCTTTTTCCTTTTGTGAAAAAACTGTTCCTAATACCCCAAGAAAGAGTACGATGGACAAAATTAATTTTTTCATTCTATAATCTTAATTTTTTACTGAATGGATTCCTAATGTTGCAGTATTTCGAAAGAATATTGCATAATAAAAACCGAATTTAGACAATTCCTATTGTAGAAAAAGAAAAAAAACCGGTATTGTTCAATATTGCTCTTTATATTAATCAAAACCTTGCTCTTGTTTTCTGAATGTTCCGGCCTTTCTGACGATTAGTCTGGTTCCCTTATCATAGCGTATATAACTATACACCCAATCTACAAAGACAACCAATCTTGATCTAAAATCAACTAGGAGCATCAAATGCACAAACATCCAGGTCAACCAACCAAAGAAGCCTGCAAATTTCCAAAACGGGAGATCCACCACAGCTTTATTTCTACCAATTGTAGCCATGGTACCTTTATCTTTATAGGTAAATGGTATGAAAGGTTTTCCAACCGCCATTTTGTTTAGATTTTTAGCAAGATGTGCCCCTTGTTGTTCTGCAACAGAAGCTAGCATCGGATTCCCATCCGGATATTTTGTTGAATGGATCTGAGCAACATCTCCAATTGAATACACCTGATCCATTCCTTCTACTGCATTAAATGCATCTACAAGAATTCGATTCCCCATACCCTTTTTTACCAGTATTCCTCCAGGCACAGCAGCTTGAATTCCAGCAGCCCAAATCATTGTTTTGGAAGCAAAATCTGATTTAGAGGTCATTACTGTTTTACCATCATAATCCTCTACTCGAGTATCCAACCAAACTTGCACCCCAAATTTATCCAAGGCGCGCATTGCTTTTTCGGAAGCATGCGTGCTCATCGCACCAAGTACTCTGCTTCCAGCCTCTACAATATGAATTTGCATTCTTCGAAAATCTAAATCGGGATAGTCATTGGGCAGCACATGAGACCTTAGTTCCGAAAGTGCACCTGCCAATTCCACTCCTGTTGGGCCACCTCCCACGATGACAAAATTCATTAGCCGGTTTCTTTCTTCTAAATCGTTCGTATTCAAAGCTTCTTCAAAATTTTGAAGAATCATACTTCTGAGGTCCAGTGACTCAGTCAAACTTTTCATTGGCATAGCATGCTGTTCTATATTCTCCATGCCAAAAAAGTTGTTGGTTGCTCCAGTTGCAATAACCAGACGATCATAATGGATAGAGCCAATATTCGTTTGAACCAATTGGTCTTTCGTAGAAATATGTTCCACACTTGCCATCCTAAAATAAAAATTAGGCTTCCCTTTAAAAATCTTACGAATGGGGTAAACGATAGAATCCGGAGCAAGCCCACTACTTGCTACTTGATATAAAAGGGGTTGAAAAGTATGGTAGTTGTTTTTATCGATCAGCACGACCTGATACTTTCTGCTATTAATTCGTTTTGTGAATTTTAATCCTGCAAAACCACATCCTATTACTACGATCCGGGGCAGATTGACTTCTGGTATGTTCATATATACAGGTTTATCTTTAAACATATTGATTACTTAATAATACTAAATATCCCATAGAAAGAACAGCTAAGAGAAAGCTATGTATCGATGATAAAATACTGTTAGTCGAATAAGTAAATTTTAATTCTGAAGCAGATAAATCCAATCTGCATTTTTTTCTTCAACAAGGGATTTAAACTTTATTTTTTTTTGCTTATATTATCATACTATCCTCACAATCAAGCACATCTACTATTAAAGCCTCAAACTCGATTTTGTCACCTTTAATAGTTTTATATTATGGAATTCAAAACAGGAAATATCCGGAATGTGGGCGTCTTTGGCCACTCCGGAAGCGGTAAAACCACACTCGTAGAGACCATGGTATTCGAATCCAAAGGATCTCAGAGACGAGGAAGCATTACACAGCAAAACACACTTTCGGACTACACAAACATTGAAAAAGAAAAAGAACACTCCATCTTCTCCACACCACTTCACGCAGTTTGGAAATCTTCCAAAATAAATATTATAGACACTCCAGGTTACGACGATTTCATCGGTGAAGTATTATCCACTCTAAAGGTTATTGACACAGCTATAATGACCATCAATGCTCAAAATGGAATTGAAGTAGGAACAGAAATTATCTGGGATTACATCCAGGAGTATAAAAAACCGACCATTTTTGTCATCAATCAGATGGACAAAGAAAAAGCAAACTTTGAATCTACTCTAGAACAATTAAGAGAACGATTCGGAGATAAGATACTACCTATACAATTACCTGGAAATACTGGCGAAAACTTCAATCAAATAGTTGATGCCCTTAGATTGACTACCTACGAATTCAGTGATGAGGGAGGTAAACCAAACAAAACAGAAATTCCAGCTGAACTTAAAAATCAGATACAGGATATGCATAATGCTTTAGTGGAAGCTGCGGCAGAAAATGACGAAGCATTAATGGAGAAATATTTTGAAGAAGGTAATTTGAGTGAGGAGGATCTGGCTTACGGTCTTACCTTAGGATTAAGTCAGCAAAGTTTCTTCCCTGTATTCATTTGTTCTGCTGAAAACAATATCGGATCAGGAAGAATTATGGGATTCATAAATGATATTTGTCCTTCACCGGAACAAGCTCCTAACGGAAACTTGGAGGATGGACAAGAAATCGATTGCAACGCCGACGATCCAACCAGTATTTTCATCTATAAAACGCTTTCAGAACCAAGTGTAGGAACAGTAAGTTACTTTAAAGTATATGCAGGAAAGATCAAAGCGGGAGATGAATTGGTAAATGCCCAGTCATCTGAAGCCGAACGAATAACAAGTGTATTTCTGTGCAACGGAAAAGAACGAACCGCGATAAAAGAATCTATGCATGCAGGTGATTTAGGGGTCCTTTTAAAACTTAAATCCACACACACCAATGATACTCTAAACATAAAGGGAACTGACCATAAAATCGAACCGATTAACTTCCCTGAATCTAAGATCAGAACTGCATTTAAAGCAAATGATGAACGAGAGCTTGAAAAATTGATCAAAGTTCTTCACACCATCGAAAATGAAGATCCTACGATCATAGTTGAAAATAATGCAGAATTAAAACAAATATTACTTCATGGTCAGGGACAGCAACACCTTGATCTAATAAAATACCGTATACATAAAGTCTATGATTTGGAGATGCATTTTGAGAGGCCTTCAATTTCTTACAGAGAAACCATCACCTCTGCTTCTGAAACGTCTTACAGACACAAAAAGCAAAGTGGTGGCTCAGGTCAATTTGCGGAGATTCATATGAAGATAGAGCCTATAAGTGCAGGTCCAATCAATAATAAAGACTTCAATGTAAAAGATACCATCATAGAAGAATTACCGTGGGGTGGTAATCTAGAATTAATATGGTGCATAGTTGGTGGATCGATAGATAGTAAATATACCAATGCCATTAAAAAGGGTATCATCAAAAGAATGGAAGAAGGACCTTTAACAGGCTCATGCGTTCAGGATGTTAGGGTTTATATTTTTGATGGCAAGATGCACTCCGTAGATTCAAATGACATGGCCTTTATGCTTGCTTCGTCTTATGCTTTCAAGGAAGCATTTGAAAATGCAAAATCCAAAATACTGGAACCATTCTACAATCTTGAAGTACTTTGTCCTCCGGAAGTTACCGGAGATATCATGGCGGATCTTCAATCCAGAAGAGCCATCATACAAGGTATGGACAGTGAGGGAGCATACCAGAAAATTGTTGCTCATGTTCCTCAGGCAGAAATGTATCAATACGCCTCTACCATTAGAGCTATTTCTCAGGGTAAGGCAAAGTTCACAAGGACATTGAGCCATTACGCTTTAGTTCCACCTAATGTACAGGCGGATCTTATAGGATCATACCAACAAACATTATCGCAATAATTGAAAGAGGGCTATCAAAGCCCTCTTTTATTTTAGTAGAAAACGAAACGGATATTCCAGTCTTGAACGCCAGTAATCTTCATTATGACCTGCCCCTTCAAAAACCTTTGAATAATAATTCGCTTCCGTAAATCCTTTTGTATTGAAAATAGAATCAACCTTAAGCTGATGTTCTAAATAAAGACTATCTAATTCTGCAGTTCCTGTATCAAAATAAAATCTAGTATTAGTAGTTGTATCCAAATTAGCCTCAATATAAGATCTAAATGCACCTGGTATAGGATTGTTTTCATTGGTAAATATACCTGGCCAGTGCGTTGACAAACATAAGGCTGTTCCAAATATTTCAGGATACTCAATTGCAGAATACCAGGAAACCAATCCTCCCATACTAGAGCCCATTATTGCAGTATGCTCTCTATCCGTGTTCACATAGAATGTTGTGTCGATGTAGGGCTTTAATTCCTCCACTAAAAATTTTAGATACTTATCTGCACTCAATTTATCGAAAATAGTATCCATTCCAGTAGACTTCAGAATCTCTAATGAATCCTCATCCATATAATCCAATGCCTT
>OMKD01000335.1 GCA_900299495.1 Sphingobacteriales bacterium | reverse complement strand
TTGAGTTTGTAGTCCAACGGTAATAATATTTTTATAATGCATTGGATTCAAACTTTCCTTGTCAAAAAGAATCTCTTTGTTTATCCCAAGTTGGTATAGTCCAAATAGGTTGTGAAAGAAATGCATTTCACCTTTGTTTATTTTAAAGTCTATACAATAATTCATTAGCAAGGTTAATATATTTAAAGCTTCTTCCTTATGAATCTCATCAATAGACTTTACAAACATATTTTGACAATCTTGCAGTTTGCTGTCTTCTTTATTCCTGAATAGAAATATGATTGAACCATATAGATTAATCAAGGGGATAATTGCTCCAAATTCTAAAAGACTTGTTTTTATAAAGTCATCCTCCAGCTCAATATTTGCGTTGAGAGTAATTTGGTTGGCTATTGCGTAACAACCATTCTTTAATTTTTGACAGCGATAGTAGATATCATTATACCTCTCAGATTCGTGAAGATCTTCAAAGGTCAGGTGTTTACTTCCTTTTTGGAAAATCAAATTTTGTTTGATTTCATGTGCCTTGCTTAGATAATAATAATGGTCACTATGTCGAGGTCTTGCTTTTATTTTTTCTAATTCGGTCCAGCTTGATTCGAAGTGCTTGTTTAATTTTTTATTGTAAAAGGTTTTTACCTTGATTAGGGATCCTAGTTCTGAATTCGTATCATTGGTATATCTGTTGGTTAGTATTTCGACAAGGTCTGCGTTGAGCTGCATGGTTATTGCTCTCCATTTAAGGTCATTATAAGGAGTTTTTGAACCATATATTTTTCTCCAGATAGATTCCTTAGGTTTGTCAATGGAGTTGGAGGTAACCAACTCGAATAGTTTTATAAGATCTAATCTTTTAGACTGATATTTTTGTTTGATATATTTGCGTGCAGCATTTAGCTCATCGGAGTTGAGCCTTTCTGCTGCCATCATTAACTTCGATTTTGCCATTTTTAGTCATTATTTGACAAATCTAATCATTGATTAGTGTTAAAATTTGTGTTAATTACTCAAAAACAAAACAATTAATAGTTTTGGGTATAATAACTTAACGATTATTATTGTGGCAATCACTATGCAATTTTAAAACGATCACCCTATGCGTTTTCTTAACTACATCTTACTCCTATCAATATTTTCTATTTTTTCTATAGAGTCTGTAGAAGCTCAGATCTTTCCTGTTACAGAAGGTTATGTTGTTGAGGTAGAGAACAGTGATAATTGCTTTCCGGTAATTGTTACTGAAGATAGACAAATTTTTGAAGTAGTTCAATCTGATGTAAAGCTTACGCCTGGTGATAATATAACCTTTGCTAAAACCACAACGCAGACAACCTCTTCTTGTTTACTAAATAACCAAGTTGTTATTTATGTGATCAATAAGAATTCTTCTGGTCATTCCATTTATTTATGTGATTATGTTGACTGTGTAACTCCAGGTGATGCGAATTTGGATGGTCAGGTATCTATGGATGATATGATCATGGTTCATCAAAGGAGTGGATCGGAGGGTATGCATAGGCCAAATGCCTCTGCCGAATTCAAGGAACAGTACAGTGCGGATTGGGAAACGGAGACTTATTTTGGTAACAACTTAAAGCATTTGGATGCAGATGGAAGTGGTTATATCATGGATAATGATCTAGAGGTTGTTTCCCAGAATTATAATTTACATAATGAAATAGAGGAGGTAGAATATCCAGTGCTTGCTGGTTTCTATGTAGACATAGAATTTATAGAGGATGAAGTAGTCATTACAGATGCTTTAGCAGGTCAAAATTCGCATACTTCTGCAGCTATCAATTTCACGAGTAGTGGACAAGTATTGTCTAATGTCTCTGCAATAAGTTTTCAGTTCTCACATTCAGAAGAAGACTTTCTAAAAACAGAGGATATTATCTTTGTTCAAGAAAATCCCGAATTCTTTGAAGATGATGAAGAGGTTCCGAACAAAATATTCCGTCAGCTTTCAGCTTCTGAAAATGCCTTAGATATAGGTGTATCTTCTCTTGTTCCTATTGGTAAGACTGGAATAGGCAGGCTGGGTATAATGGATTTCATTATCATCAGTGATATTATTGAAGGGAGGTCTGAGCTAGAAATTCCTATTAGCATCCATATTGGCGATGTAAAGATTCACTTTAATGATGGAAGTATCTATACTGTGAATACAAATAATGATTGGGATGAGATAAAGATCATCAATCAAACCTATACTGATGTGAAAGAAGTTATGTCCTCGGACAATTTAGGGCTTAGTCCTAATCCATTATTGGATGAGCTGAAGATTGATTTCCCAGCTGACTTTGATCGCTCTGGTTCAATTGAACTAACTATAATCAATACTGCTGGTGCACTTATGCATTCGGAGCTTCTAGATCCAAACCAAGACGCTGTATTGACCTTGAATGATTTAAGTCCGGGTGTATATATGCTGGAAGTTCGTTCTGAAAAGACACAGCTGAATAAATCATTTGTCAAGCTTTAATAGCATAAGTAGTTTAAGTGACAATTTTCTGTAAATTGCTGTTTTTCAAGTTTTTAGGTTGGTATTGTCCGCTAAATGGCATTTAGAATATCAATTAAAAAATATTTTTTTTCACAATTCCTTTCTTTAAGAAATAAAAAACAATTAAGTTTGTGTTGAACGAATTGAAGGATTCAATGAGCGTATACCAATCTCGTCCATTCTGAATTCCTTCCTTTTTTTCAATTCCAATCCAATCGCCTTTAATAAAAATCTGACCATGAAAAATGTGTATGGTCGCTCTGGTAGGTAAAGTGCTTATCAGGAATGTCTCTCCAAGCGTGGAGGGCAATAAACTTGGCTAATTTTTTTTCTTAATAGCTATTAAATTTTTAATTAATCTTATGAAAAACGCGAATTTTACAAACCTTCGCACACTGTTTATTGCAGTGATCGCGTTGTTCGCTACAGCAGCTAATGCTCAGTCATTGGCTTGTAACGACAACGTGCAAGTTTCAGTAAGTCCTAATGGAACTGACTGTGCAACTGAGCTTACTGCCGATATGGTAGTTGAAGGTCATGATGCAAACGTTAATTACGACCTTGCTGTAACTCTTTCTAACGGTAATGAGGTAACTGGTACTGATGCTGTTACTATCAACGGAGAAGTTGGTGAAACACTTATGGTAATGGTTACTGTAGGTAACAACTCTTGTTGGAGTTCTATCTCTATTGAGGACAAAGTAGGTCCTTCATGTGCGTCTGTATCTGATTACACAATTGATTGTACTCAGACTATTGCAGCTGGAAATGATTCTAACGATCCTTGGTACCCATCTTTCTCTGACAACTGTGGTGTTGCTGCTATTACTCTAGTAAGTGAAACTACTGGTGGTAATTTCTGTAACGGTGGTACTACAACTACAAGAGTATGGACAGCTATTGACAACTCAGGTAATGCTGCTGTTACTAACTGTACTCAGGTTATTACTACTGTACAAAACACTATCACTTGGCCAAACGCTGATGTATCTGTAGAGTGTGGTGCTGGTACTCTTGCTGGTCTTGTAGCTGATCAAGAGGATTTCATCCTAGATCAGTTAGCTGCTGGATGTATGTACTCTTTAGACTGGTCTGATGTTAACTTCGTAGGTTGTGGAGGTCTTGACAAGATTAGCCGTACTTGGTCTCTATTGAACATGTGTGATAACTCTATCGCTACTTTCGTTCAGTTGATTTCTGTAGTTGATACTCAGGAGCCTACAATTTCTTACAACGACATCACTGTTGTTGCTAACGTTGGTGCTTCTCACCCACTACCATGTCTTTCAACTGCTAACATCCCAACTAACGCTCTTGTTTCTGATTGTACAGATATCGTATCTGTTCAGTACTTCACTTCAGTAGGTGAGATTGTTAACGGAACTATTCCTGCTCCAGGTCTTCCAATGGGTACTCACACGTTGACTATTACTGCTGAGGATGCATGTGGTAACGTTGCATCTGAGGATTTCTCAATTACTGTAGTTGACGGTATTGCACCAACAACTATCTGTAAAGAGATCACAACTGTTGCTCTTACTTCTAGCGGTACTGCAGTAGTTCCTGCAGCGTCTTTCGACAATGGTTCTTTCGATAACTGTTGTTTAGATTACTTCGAGGTTCGTCGTATGGATGATGTTGCATTCGGTCCTACAGTTTCTTTCGATTGTGAAGATGAGGCTGTAACTGTTGTATTCCGTGCTTGGGATTGTAATGACAATCACAATGACTGTATGGTAGAGGTTCTTATTGAAGATAAGATCGGTGCTTTCTGTTTTGCACCAGCTAACGCTGCTATCGATTGTGATGATTACTACAC
>OMKD01000334.1 GCA_900299495.1 Sphingobacteriales bacterium | reverse complement strand
TTCCTATACTTCCTTTCAGTAAAAGGATATTTACAACCTCCTTGATATTGTCTACAGCATTTTCATGCTGCGTAAGTCCCATAGCCCAACAGATGATAATTTTTTTCTTCTCAATGATTAGCTGAGCCAACTTTCTTACAAGTTCATCCTCTAATCCGGTATTCTTTACAAGGGACTCATAATCGTATGATTTTATATCCTCGAGTAAATCATCATATCCTGATGTATATTCCTGAATAAATTCGTGGTCAAATACAGTCCCCGGAGCCTTACACTCAGCCTCCCACATTAATGCCATAAGGGCTTTAAACAAAGAAATATCCTGATTGATTCGAATCGGCAGATACAGGTCACTAAGCTCTGTACCTCCACTGATCATCTTCAATGGTCGCTGCGGGTTTGTAAATTTTATCAGACCTGCTTCTGGTAAAGGATTTATTGAAACAATCTGTCCCCCATTCTCTTTACATTTTTCAAGCGCTGACAACATTCGAGGATGATTTGTTCCTGGGTTCTGTCCAACAACAAGGATCAATTCTGATTTATGCAAATCTTCCAATGTTACAGAACCTTTACCAATACCGACGGTTTGGCTCAATCCCTGACCTGAACTTTCATGACACATATTGGAGCAATCTGGAAGATTATTTGTTCCAAATTCTCTTACAAACAATTGATATAAAAATGCTGCCTCGTTAGAGGTTCTTCCAGACGTGTAAAATACAGCCTCATTTGGTGTATCTAATCCATTCAATTCTTCTGAAATAAGGTTGAATGCCTCATTCCAACTGATCGGGCTATAATGCGTTTCATCCTCAAAAATCACCATTGGCTCTTTTAGACGCCCTTTCTTACCTATTTCAAAGTCAGACCATTCAGACATTTTTCTAACAGAATTCTTCTCAAAAAAGAAACGATCTATGGATTTACTACTTGCCTCTTCTGCAATTGCCTTCATCCCATTTTCACAATATTCTCCAAATGGAGAACGGTCATCATCCGGATCTGGCCAAGCACATCCAGGGCAGTCAAAGCCACCTTTTTGGTTGACCTTAAACATAGTCTTCACAGCAGGCCCTAGACTCATGTATCGAAAAGCATGTCCAATAGCGGAGGCTATTGCCGGAAAACCTACTGAATTCTTTTTAGGCTGGTTTAAGTGAATCCCTGTAAATTCTTCAGGAGGTACTGCTATACCTATTTCTTTACTTTCTGAGTTAATCTTATCTATATCTTTATTTTGCTCATCCATAGCAATGATTTTTCTTATTTATAGGCTCAAAATACAATCCTTTGCTCGCCTGAATAAATATTCATCCGGTTTTCTTTTAAAAAGCAAATTAAGGTCATATCATTTTCATCAGCGAATTGAACAGCTAACGAAGTAGGTGCTCCAATGGATACTATGAACGGAAATCCCAGCATCAAAGCTTTATGAACCATTTCATAACTGGTTCTGCCACTGAAAAGCAATCCTTTAGAAAAATAAGGTGGTGGAGATTGTTTTGCGATTAATCCAATAACCTTGTCCAAGGCATTGTGACGCCCCACATCCTCCATCAAATACTCTATCTCCCCTTTACTATCCAATACACCTACACCATGTACACCTCCTGTTTGATCAAAAGCTTCCTGAGCCTTATTTAATTTTTCCTTTAGTTGTAAAATCAATTCTGCGTGGAGCTGAAATCCTCCTTTGGGAAGAATAAAGCAAGATTCATTCAATGATTCCATATTATCTTTTCCACAAAAGCCACAGCTTGAACTTGATATAAAGTTTCGATTTAGCTTTTCCGAATCTATTTGAATGTCCTTTTTAATGAAAACTACTGCCTTATCTGCTTTTTCCTCCGATCGGTGCCTGTTGTCAACCAATTGAATACGATCGATATCTTCACCTTTGTTAATGATACCTTCAGATAATAAGAAACCTCTAACTAGGTCCTCATCTGACCCAGGACTTCGCATTAATAACACTAGGTCTTTTTTGATGGGCCTAGCATGGTCCCAATACCTAATTTCGAGTTCTAATGGAGCCTCTATGGCCAAAAAATCAGATTTTGTAATTACAGATTTATCTTTATAAAACGTAATTCGAGATTCCTCTATCAGTCTATTCATAACTATCCACAGGTTTGATCAGCTATAACTTTCCACTCTCCTTCTATCTTTTGCCAAAGCAAGGTAAAGTAGCCACTTAGATCTTCAGCATCTCTCGTCAAATAGAACTTTCCGATCATGTAGCAAAATTCCGGAGACAAAGACTTAAGCTCTAATACCTCAAAACTAAGTTTACCCATAGCTGCTTTATCAGGATAGCCTTTTTTATAATTTGCAAGTGTAGTATCCCAACCATACGACAAGCCTCTGGAACCAATAAAAGTAAGGGATTCATCATTAATATATCCAGTCATGAATTGCTCTAAATCTCCTGCAGACCAGGCTTCTTCTTGCATAGACATAACGGCTTTTATTGCATTAAAATCCTGACTTGGATTATAAATGACTTTTTCTACAGATTGTATGCCATCCGATTCGGATGTTGAAGTGCATGAAAGAATCATCAAAAGCAACGAAAAACATAAAAGGAATCGAGTATTCATAGATATTCTTTTTTTGCAAATTATAAAGAATATTCAACTCAAGCTATACAATCTGGAATCTAGTAATAAAAAGAAATCATTTCATATTTGCCATAAATAAATATTAAAATAAATTATTTTATATTTAAGCATTAAATAAATCCTATTCAAACGTTAACAATGTCAAGTTTATTTGTTCATGA
>OMKD01000333.1 GCA_900299495.1 Sphingobacteriales bacterium | reverse complement strand
TTTCCCACCATTTAGAAAATAATGGAGCAAGAGCAATAATGAATAGAGAGTTTAAAACACCAAACCAAGATGCAGGGATTTCTGTGGTATCCTTTGCAAATTCAGCTTTAAGCATCCAAATAGCAATACCCCATATGATCACGAAACTTGTACCAAGGATGATATTCGCTACTGCGTAGTTTTTAAAGGTTTGCTTGAATAGAAGGAATAAAACATAAGTAATAATACCTAATGGTATGATTGTCATTGCAGAGTTTGCTACTTTAAAAATCATAGCACTATTACCTTCAAGTACTCTTTGCGTGAAGTCTCTTGCAAATACAGTTAATGATCCAGGTGCTTGCTCGAAGATTGCCCAGAAGAAAATCGTAACAAAGGCAAAGAACATTACAGCAATCATTCTATCCCTTGTGATATAATGATATTTTGGAATTCTCATTGCAAGTAAAGCAACAAATAAGCCAAGGGCTGTGAATATTACAATATTTGAGCCATTATCTCCTAGGAAAGAGAAGAAGTTATATTCCCCTCCAGAAATAGCGGAAATTGGATCGTTGAAAATCCAT
This sequence comes from Sphingobacteriales bacterium, assembly GCA_900299495.1. Classification (GTDB taxonomy): domain Bacteria; phylum Bacteroidota; class Bacteroidia; order Chitinophagales; family Saprospiraceae; genus AM-2324. The sequence continues at coordinate 11,969 of OMKD01000333.1, read as the reverse complement.
GCAAGTCCTAAAATTATTGATAGTGCAACAAATAATAACTGAACTTGAGTGAATGGGTTTCTTTTGTTCTCACCCTCATCTTTAGAACTTAAATTGTCGTCAATAACTGAATCATCATTTTTGTCTCCCATTGGTTCTAGACCAACCGTTCCAAATATACCTTGAGATAAAGAGAATTGAAGCAATCCAAATAACATAAAAATACCAGCTAGACCAAATCCCCATGACCAGCCAACTTGTTCACCTAGGTAACCACAAAGTAGAATTCCTAAGAATGCACCTGCATTTACCCCCATATAAAATATAGTAAATGCTCCATCCTTTTTTTCTTGATGGTTTTTATACATTTCAGATATTATGGATGTCATATTAGGCTTGAACAAACCAGTACCAAAAACTAATAAGGCCAATCCCAAGTATATGGAGAAATGAGTTTCAACTGCCATTGAAGCGTGACCTAAAGTCATTAATAAAGCTCCAAGGATTAGTGTTTTTCTATATCCAATGAGTTTGTCAGCAACATATCCACCGAGAAGAGTTGATATATATACTAAAGCGGTATACGTTCCGAAAAGTTTGTAGGCGTGCTCCTGCGGCCAACCCCAGCCGCCGCCACCGCCATCAAGAACTGCTGCAGTAAGAAATAGAATTAATAGTGCACGCATTCCGTAGTATGAAAAACGCTCCCACATCTCCGTAAAGAACAGAACAAATAATCCCGAAGGGTGTCCCATTACTTTAGATTCAAAAAAGTTATTTGATGAACTATCCATAAATTGTAATGATTTACTCCATCTATATGGAATATAGTTGAATAATTATGTTGTCAGTAATATCATGACCTAATTTTTGGTCAAAAAACCAAGCTAAACTAAAATTATTCTTTGGTTTATCCTTAAAATTGAAAGAGAAATTTTGAGGCTGATCATTATAAAAATATATAAGTAGCTTTATATGAGCTAGTTTTTAGTACTGCCTTAAGCACCTCAAAATTTACTTTAAGGACATTTTCAATTTTTTAACTTATTGTTTAGTACAAAAGGTTAGTAAAGCGATATTTTATCTTTGCCTTTTATTAATTTCGCTCAACTCAAAATTCTAAGACGTGACTTTAATTAAATCTATATCAGGTATACGCGGTACGATTGGAGGTAAACCAGGTGAAAATCTGACTCCGATTGATATTGTTGAGTGTACAACAGCATTTGGGCTTTGGATTCTTAAAAACCATTCAAACCCAAAAGTAGTCATTGGGCGAGATGGCCGTATTTCTGGAGCTATGGTTTCATCAATAGTTTCTCAGACTTTAATTAGTCTGGGTATTGATGTGGTGGATCTTGGCTATTCAACAACTCCGACAGTAGAGATGGCGGTTGTTTTTGAATCTGCAGCAGCTGGTATTGTACTAACTGCATCACATAATCCAAAGCAATGGAATGCCCTTAAATTTCTTAACCATAAAGGGGAATTCATCTCTAAGGCAGATGGGGAAGAGTTACTTTCTTATATCGAAGCGGGTAAGCTTGAATATAAGGAAGTGGATCATTTGGGTGCATATACGACCAAAGATGGAAGTATAGCAGAGCATATTCAGGCTATTTTAGATTTAGACACTGTTAATGCTGATTTGATTCGTTCAAAGAATTTAAAGGTTGTGGTAGATTGTATAAACTCTACAGGTGCGATTTCTATTCCACCTTTATTAGATGCACTGGGCGTAGAGTATGTGCTGCTGAATGAAGAAATAACGGGAGATTTTGCACATAATCCAGAACCTCTTCCTGCACACTTGGTAGATCTTTGTGATGTGGTTGTAAAGGAAAAGGCGGATTTTGGTATTGCAGTAGATCCAGATGTTGACCGACTTGCATTGGTATCCGATGATGGCACCTTGTTTGGTGAAGAATATACTTTAGTTGCAGTTGCGGACTACCTACTAAGTAAAAAAGCAGGAAATACGGTTTCAAATCTATCTTCAACCAGAGCTTTAAATGACATTACAGCTAAATATGGAGGTTCTTATTACGCTTCTGCGGTAGGAGAGGTGAATGTGGTAGAGATGATGAAAGCCAAGGATGCTGTGATCGGTGGAGAAGGAAATGGGGGTGTTATTTATCCTGGCCTTCACTATGGACGCGATGCACTGGTTGGAATTGCTTTTGTGCTTTCCCTGATTGCAGAACGTTCTACAAGTTTATCCGCACTAAGAGCATCTTATCCGGATTATTACATCTCTAAGAATAAGATTCAGTTAGATGATTCCATTAATTTGGATGAAATATTCAAGGCCTTAAGAGAAAAATTCAAAGACGAGCGATTGAATGATATCGATGGTTTGAAAATTGACTTTGAAGAGGGCTGGGTTCACCTTAGGAAATCCAATACAGAGCCAATAATTAGGGTATATTCTGAGAGTAAATCAGAAGAAAAATCCAAAGATTTGGCTATGCAAGTGATTGATATTGTTAAACTTATGCAAAATACTTAATAAAGCTGGTTACAAAGGATAGTTAGTTTAACAACTATTTTTTAACTTAGCCAAATAAACGAATCGGTATGAGAGTATATTTTGATAGTGCTGCAACCACTCAATTAGCTCCTGAGGTGATTCAGGCAATGACAGATGTTATGCAGAATGAATATGGTAATCCCTCTTCAATCCATGCTGACGGGCGTAAAGTACGCTCTGTAGTTGAAGAAGCGAGGAAGACCATTGCAGATTGTATTGGAGCCTCAATAGGGGAGATCTTTTTCACCTCTGGGGGAACTGAATCCAATAATATGGCATTAAAATGTGCTGTTCGTGATCTTGGAGTTAAGCGAATTATTACTTCAAGCGTTGAGCATCATTGTGTAATGCATACCGTAGACAGGTTGGAAAAAGAGGGGATAGAAGTTGTTCGACTGGATGTAGATCATATTGGACAAATAAACTATGAGGAGCTATCTACATTATTGGAAAATGGTTCTCAGAAGACTATGGTCTCTTTGATGCATGCCAATAATGAAATAGGTACCCTGTTAGATATCGAAAGAGTTGGGTTAATGTGCAAGGAGCATGGTGTTCTTTTCCATTCAGATACGGTTCAAACGGTAGGTCATTTCCCAATTGATGTAGACAAAATGCATATTCATTTCCTTTCCTGTGGAGCACATAAATTCCATGGTCCTAAAGGAGTTGGATTCCTTTATATGAATTCAAATGCAATTGTAGAGCCCTTCATTGATGGTGGTTCACAGGAGCGTAATATGCGTGCAGGTACTGAAAATGTATATGGTATTGTTGGTCAGGCAAAAGCTTTGCAAATGGCTATTGATGAGATGGACGAACGTATAGCAAAGATTAAGTCTATCAAACAGTACATGAAGGACCAGCTAACTGAAAGTTTCGAGGATATTAAATTCAATTGTCCAGGAATGGATAATGGATTGTATACCGTTTTAAATACGAACTTCCCTGCAAATAGTAAGAATGAAATGCTATTAATGCATTTGGATATTCTTGGTATTTCTGCTTCGGGTGGATCTGCATGTAGCTCTGGCGCTGACGCTGGCTCTCATGTCATTCAGGCGATTGGAAGTGATAAAGAGGGGAGAAAATCGATTAGATTCTCATTCTCTCATTATAATACCAAAGAGGAAGTAGATTTTGTAGTTGAAAAACTTCGACAAATACTTCCGGAGATTGTAAAGAAAAAAGCAACTGTTGAAGCATAGTTTAAGAGTCAGGTTTAGAACCTGACTTTTTTTTTGCCCAACATAAAATCAACACAAGATTTTCAGAAAATTAATATTCGATAGAATACTTAATCTGCTTTTTTTGTTAATATGCATAAAAAGGAATTTATATATGAAATTAGCACTTATTGGATACGGTAAAATGGGGAAAGAGATAGAACGGTTGGCTTTAGATGCTGGTCATGAAGTGCTCTTGAAAATAGATTCTTCAAATCTACTGATAGACAACCTTGAAGTTCTTCCAGAAGTAGAAGTTGCTATTGAATTCTCAACCCCCGAGACCGCTTATGAAAACATTTGCTTGCTCTTGTCAAGTAAGGTGCCTGTTGTATGCGGAACAACAGCATGGTTAGATAAACGCGAAGAAGTAGAAGCAATGTGCATCAAAGAGCAATCTGCATTTTTCTATGCTTCAAACTTTAGCCTTGGAGTAAATCTGTTTTTTAAGCTCAATTCAAAGCTCGCTGAATTAATGCTTCCCTTTAAAGAGGAGTATAAAGTAGCTTTAAAAGAAATACATCATACTACAAAGCTGGATGCTCCTTCTGGAACAGGTATTACATTGGCTGAAGGTCTAATAGATGTTTTCCCAAATAAAACAAAATGGTCAGATACAGATGCCTCCGATCCAAATGTCTTGATTGAATCAGAACGCTTGCCTGATGTTCCGGGAACGCATGATGTAAAATACGAATCCTCAGTGGATTCTATTACCATAAGCCATGTCGCGCACTCCAGGACAGGGTTTGCAAAAGGTGCTTTGGTGGCCGCTGAATGGATAAAAGGTAAAACTGGCATTTTCGGAATGGATGATCTCCTAAATCTCTAAAATATAAGCATGAAATCAATTAAGCGTCTACTAAAAGGAATCGGTACATTAATCGGAATATTCCTTTTATATGTAATCATTGTTATTGCTCATGGAACCATAACAGACTTCCAGGGTGAGGCATCCCTTAGTTTAGATCCGCTCAATGATCAATCAGGAGTTCCATTAATCGATAGTACATTTTCTGTTTTAATTTGGAATGTAGGATATGCGGGCTTGGGTAAGGAGACAGCCTTCTTTTTTGATCAGGGTAAAATGTTGCATGCCGGGGATACGCCTACACGGACCCCGAAAGAATTCGTAGAGAAAAATGCTTTGGGAACAAAGGAATTAATAAAAGAGGTTGATGCTGATTTCTTTTTATTGCAGGAGGTAGATGTTCATTCCAAACGTTCATACTACATCAATGCATATGAAGAAATTGCATCGGTTCTACCGGAGCATTCCGCATATTTTGGAGTTAATTATAAGGTAAAGAGAGTTCCCATTCCTATTCTGCAACCTTTTAGCGTGTACGGGCAAGTAAATAGTGGCCTTGCTACTTATTCAAAATACGCTGTGAAAAGTGCTGAGCGCTTTCAACTGCCAGGAAGTTTTGATTGGCCCAATAATATTTTTCAGCTGGACCGTTGTATGTTGGTTCAGCGAATAGATGCTTTTGATAAGGAGCTTGTACTTATAAATGTGCACAATTCAGCCTACGATAAAGGAGGCGTTATGAAAGCACAGCAAATGGCATTCATACAATCATTTTGTAAGGAGGAATATGCGAAGGGGAATTATGTATTGCTTGGAGGAGACTGGAATCAGTGTCCACCAGATTTTGCATTTGATCAATTGGCAAGTAGTAATCCATTTGGATACAGCCAAATAAATATAGAGGAGGATTTTCTTCCGGAAGGGTGGAAGTGGTGTTATGATCCAACTATACCGTCTAATAGAAAAAACCGAACGGCATACATTGAAGGGGAGAGTTTTGTTACTGTAATAGATTTCTATTTGGCCTCTCCGAATATTGAATTATTGGATGTGCAAACGATTGATACAGAATTTGATTATTCAGATCACCAGCCTGTAAAGGCTTCATTTAGGTTACGTTAGATTTTATTGGATAACCCCATGTCCAATTGCTCCAAAATACTGTCTTTCATCTCCATAGTCTTGTCATAGCCGGATTTGAATATTTCTTCTGTTTTATTGAATGAGAAGATATGATGATCAAAGATATGATCTGGTTCGATTATGATGTCGCAGACTTTTAGATCTGGTTCACTGTTGTTTTGGATATTCAGATAAAAGGTTCTTGCAGCAATGCTAAGGGAGGACAACATCCCTGAGAATTGTTTCATATCCAATTCTACCTTAGGTATTAGATTGATGCCAATTAGAATATCGCAATGATCTCTAATAATTGTTGCAGGTAAGTTCATCAAAATTCCACCATCAGAATACAATTGATCATTGATCAGTTCAGGGCTGTATAAGACGGGAATTGAGGAAGAAGCCGAAACCGCGGGTATTAGCTGTCCTTTATCAAAAACATCAATTGCTCCACTATTTAGATTGGTGCAAGCAATCCTTAACGGTGTTTCTAGTTTTTCAAATTCATGACAGGGAAGACTTTGCTTTAATCGGGCTTTTAGGTAATCATGCTTAAGCAAACCTTTTGCTGAGAACCCAGGGAAAAAAGCTTTCCCAAATTTAGTCTGGTCAACAAAATCCTTAATCTCTTGCCAATGCATTCCTGCAGCATAAAGCACTCCAATAATGGCACCTGCGGATACTCCTGATACGATATCAGGTTTTATACCTAATTCTTCCAGAGCCTTAAATACTCCAATATGAGCCACTCCTTTGATTCCTCCACCCGAAAGGGCTAGTCCGATTTTTTTTCTTCTTGCCATATATTAAAAAAGCTACCTCCTTAGAACGGGAGGTAGCTTTTATTAGTTTATTCAAAAATTACTTTTTGATAAATTTCTTTGTTGCTACACCTTCAGCTGTGATCATCTGTAGGATGTATGTTCCTGCAGTAAGCTGAGAAACATTAACTTCTTTATTTAGATCAGTAGCAATTACTGAACCTCTTAGGTCTAGTACCTGGATACCCATAAGTTCAAGATCTGTATTGATTGTCAATACATCTGAAACCGGGTTAGGAGAAATCGTTACTTTACTATCAAGGTATGCCTGATTAGTATTTACATAAGGAGCGATATCAGCAGAGTATCTTGGAAGTAACTGGTAACCTTCCAGGCAAGAACCTGTGCTATATTGACCACCAAGACCAGTGATTGTCAAAGGACCTGTTGGAGCTGAACCAGAGATATCGGTATCTGAATCAACACGTACCAACCAAGTATTTACACCGTCTGTTACATTAAAGTTGAAAGAACCAGAATCTGACCATTCAGACGGATCAACTAATGTTACATTCTCAATTCTGATTAATTCAGACTCATTGTCCTCTGTGAAAGGACCTGTAACTACTGTTGGATCTACCAAGTCATTGCCTGATGAAAGAAGTTCAATATTTGAAGGAGTAATTTGTGTTAGACAGTTAAATACAGAGATTTCACCTGTAACACGTACCTCATCACCTTCATTTACTGTATAACCGAATGCATCCGTGCTGAATAAGCTGATTCCACCTGTTGCATCCGCAAAGTAAAACTGAACATTATCGTTACCCTGAAGATCGATACCATATACAATACCTGTAAGTATACATGAAAGACCTAAAGAAGTTGGATTACCATCTGCATCTATTCCAGTTACCTCAGCAATATCATATTCATCTGAATTCATTGGACAATCAACTGTGATAGCAACATCAGCTTGCGCACATTCACCATCTACACAATACTCATAAGAGAATGCATCATCACCACAGAAATCTGTATTTGGAGTGTATTTGAAAGAACCGCCGCCGTTATTTGTTAGCGTACCATTTGATACATCTGAAGTTACTGTGAATGTCTCTGTCCCAGCTGGACCATTATCGTTTGCAGATACATCGAAAGTTACAGCTACATTTTGATCTGTTGTTACCTCATCATTTCCTGCTGTTACTGGAACAGTACCATCAACTGTGTACGTACCAATAGGGAATGGCGATGCAGCTTCACTGTTCAATCCTGTGCCATCAAATACATCTACACCACCGAAAGTCCAGTTTCCAATATTAAATGTAGTTCCATCAGCTTGTGTTCCACTTACACGGTATACCCAGCTATCCAGGTAATCCCATGCTTCTCCAGAACCATCTACATTGATGTCTCCGAATACATCTACAACCTCTCCGTTGAAAAATAGCTCAACTGCATCGTCTCCATTTACGTTTGATGCACCGTCAGTATCTTCGTAAGTTGCTGCAAATCCAAAGAAAGTTTCGAATTCAGCAGGGCTACCTGTGATCCAGATATATGAACCTGCAGATGCTGGCTCAGCAGGGAAAGTGAATTCCTGGTCATCAGTTCCTTGACCATTGTTTGCAGAACCCAGGCCATATGCACTAAGATCATTAATATCTTCAGTTACGTAAATCTCTATTGCTTTTGGAAGTCCTCCTGGTAGCGGTCCGTCAACAACTCCAGTAAGAATCATTGCATTTGTGCCTGAAACTGCCTGTTCAACTGTAATTGTACCTACCATACCAAGACCAGCATGTGGATCACACTGATACTGATAAACGCCTGGTAGCGTAAAAGTGTGCTGGAAAGTCCAAGGTGAAGAACTTACATTACCGCTTGTAAAACCTTCTGGATTGTCAGGGAAAATATCCTGAGATGCATTTACATTGTGTGCACCACCTCCGTTTTGGAATTCTACAGTTTCGCCAACTTGAATAGTTAATTCAGCAGGGACAAAATTCAAACCATCTGTAGTTACAATATGGTCCTGTGCAAAGCTGCCCATAGTGAATAGGAAGCTGACAGTCAAAAAAGTAAATAAAACTCTCATATAAGTTTAATTTAATATTGAGTAATTGAGTATCGCTCTACTTTGTGTAAGCAAGACACAAAGATACATTTAGCAAGTAAATTCTATGTTAAATCCTGCTTCAAAATCGTTAAGAACCAGTAGATTCAAATACTCCGCTGTTATCAAAACTACGAAAATCTACGTGACTTACTCCAGATACACCTTGCTCATGCATGAAAACTCCATAAATTGTGTCCACAGCAGCCATTGTAGCCTTATTGTGGGTTACAATAATGAATTGCGAATCTTTGGAGAATTTCTTAATGATTCGATTGAATTTTTCAATGTTCGCATCATCAAGCGGTGCGTCTACCTCGTCGAAAATACAGAATGGGGCAGGCTTTAGGAGATACAAAGCAAATAATAGGGCTGTGGCCGTAAGCGTTTTCTCTCCACCTGAAAGTTGTGATATAGATTGAGGCCTTTTTCCTTTAGGTTTAGCAACAATTTCGATCTTTGATTCCAAAGGATTATCTGGATCGAGTAAGATTAAATCACAGTTGTCATCCTCTGTAAATAGACTTCTGAATACATCTATGAAGTATAACCTGGCTTTTTCAAAGGCATCTAAAAACTGTGTTGTCGCTGTGGTCTCAATTTCTTTTATCGTTTCTTCAAGATCTTTTTTGGCTTCCAGAATATCATCTCTTTGTGTAGTGATGTTATCATAACGCTCTTTCATCTCATCATAGGCTTCTACTGCCATAGGGTTAATTTCCCCATAGTTTTCTAGTCGCTTTCTAAGCTTCTCAACCTTTTCCTGAAGTACCTCTTCTTCTAATTCATTTTTAGCTTCCTGATTGATTACGTCATTGATTTCGATCTGGAATTCAATGCGCAATCGTTCACCAATAGTGCTAATCTCAAACTTAGTTTCATTCAATTTTTCTCTGAAGCCATTGATAAGCGTCTGAACTTCTTGACCTTGTCTGCCAAGTTTTCTGATCTTATCATCAATTTCATTTATTGCTCCTCTGGCCTGGAAGTAATCCTGCTCTGCAAGGGTTAGTTTTTCTTCTTTGATAACCTTTTGATCATAAGCATTTTTCAGCGACTCTTGTAGTTCAACGGTCTTGTTGTTGAGTTCTACCAATTCATGATCTGAATTATCCAATGAACGTTCATTCTGTGAAAGTTCATTGCTTGTCTGGCTTAGATTCTTTTCTCTGAAGGACAGTTCACGCTGTAGGGCGCTAACCTTGTTTTGCTGTTGGATGAATTCAATATTGGTGTTATTGAATTGCTCATTTGCCAAACTCATTTCTTCAGAGATCTTCCTAAACGTACCATCAGTACTATTGATATTGATTTTAAGATTGGCAAGTTCTTCTTCTTTTTGCTTAAGTGCATTCAATACATTGAGGTTGGCTTCGTTTAATCGATTGACCTCCTCTCTGTATTGCTGTATTCTATTATTAGCTGTTGCGCTATTATCTTTTATATTTTGAAGTTTTGTAGCTACCTGTGTGCTGTCCTGCATGCATTTGTTCAAGGAGCCTTCAACTTGTTTGATATCCGACTTTATAGTCAACTGTTGAAGTTGCTCAAGTTCGTTTTTAAGCAAATAGTATTTATCCTCCAATTTGGTAGCCTGATCTTCTAAGTCACTTATCTCAACCTCAAGCACCTCAAGGTTTTTCTTTCTACCAATTTTTTTCCCTTCAAATAAACCTACAGATCCACCTACCACATGGTACTTGGTTTGAATGAACTTACCTGATTTTGAAAGAATGGTATGGTTACTGGATTCTAGAGCCTGATCCAAATCTTCTTTTTCACTTATACAAACCCCCTCTAATAGATGGTCCAGCAATTTTCTGTATTTATCATCTACTTGAACTTCTTCAGCCGCAGATACAAGATTAGGAAATGCAAGCAATCCAGAACTCGTGTTTTTAAATTCATCAAGGATGAAAAAGTTTGCCTTACCTTTTTGGCTTTTACTCAAAAGGGATATAGCGGTCTTTGCTTCCTCGAGATCTTTTACAACATAGTAAGAAAGGTATGGTTCCAGAAAGTTTTCAATAGCAACCCTGTACTCTTCTTTTACATAGATGATATCGGAGAGGAGAGGAGCCTGATTATTCCATTGCTCACTTTTGCTAAGGAATTTGATGGACTCTGGGAAACCTTCCATACTTTCAACCATACTTTTAATCAGCTTGTATTCATTGTTTTTTGAATCCAACTTCCGATTGATGGTTTGGGTCTCTGTACTTAAGGAGTCTATTCTTTGTTGTACCTCGCGCAGAGTAGTATCCCGTTGCTCTTCTTTTTGATAGAGGTGCTGAAGTTGTTGATCAAGTCTATTTCTTGTGTGCTCAAGAACTTGAAACTCTTCGCTTAGTCCATCGATTTCTTCCTGACTGTTCATTTGATCAGTCTGCAAGCGCTTTTGCTCTATACCAATACTTTCAATTTTATTAGCATTAATCGCTTTTTGCTTCTCCAGCTCGAAAATCTCGTTACTTATTTTTTGCTGTACTTCTAGATTTTGGTCTAGATTTTCTTTTAGTGTCCCGTGATTTTCTTTTATCGATTTAAGTTTAGCCTCAGCTTCATCGAGTTTATTTTCGAGATTTCGTTCGATTAGTTTTTCTTCATGAAGATCCTGTCTGTAGGTTTCAATTTCCTCTTCAAGTCTGAAAATGGTTTGTCTAGCAAATCGAATGGAATCGTTGACTTTATCTTTATTTTGTTGGTTGAACCCAATACGTTGTTCTACCATTTTTCGGTCACTCTCCATTTGTCGGATATTTCCAACAAGTTGATTCAAATCTCTTTGAGAATCAGAAAGTGCTTTTTCTTTATCGAGATTAGCTTTTTTCTCTCGTTCCAGCTTCGCTTCTAGCTGTCTTGCATCTATTTCAAGCGTTCTGTATGTGTCTTCGTGATGATCAAGCTTTTGTTTTAGATCTTGTTGTTTATCCTTAATGACCGCAGACTTTCTGATGGCCATTTCAATACTTAATTCTTTATACCGTTCTTTGAATTCAAAGTATTTTTTGGTCCTTTTAGCCTGTTTCTCAAGTGTTTTAAGGTTGGATTCTATCTCATGAAGTAAATCTTCTATACGTTCAAGATCTTCACTTGTATTTTTTAGCTTAATTAAGGTCTCTCTCTTTCTGATTTTATATTTGGAAATCCCTGAAGCTTGCTCGAACATTTTCCTTCTTGCATTTTCCTTGTCACTAAGGATATCATCTACCATTCCAAGTGCGATGATTGCATAGGAATTGGAGCCAATACCAGTGTCCAGGAAAAGAGAAGTTATATCCTTTAATCGGCAGGTGATGCCATTCAAGCGATATTCACTTTCACCGCTTCTGTAAAGGATTCTTGAGATACTTACTGTTTGATAATCTGTAGGAAGGACGTTTTTAGTGTTTTCAAAGGTAAGTGTTACCTGTGCTAGTCC
>OMKD01000332.1 GCA_900299495.1 Sphingobacteriales bacterium | reverse complement strand
TGTGTCAAACCACCATGCCCGTTATCAAGAATTACCGTTACGTCTTTCATCTATAAAGTTTTAATTATATATAAAAATATACTATTCGATAATTCAAACGAAACTTGCAGGCCTTTATTTCTAGAGATCCAACAGTTTTAGCATGGTTTTATAATTTCTTGTCGATGCGCTTACTTTTAGTTTTCGCTCAATAAATCCATTGACCAGCTTAGCTCTTCCATATCCATTTGGTAAGTATAAATGAACACAGGATTCTATACAACTTACATACTCCCCCTCGATGCGTATTCCATTAAATTCATCTAATGATTTTGAACTCGGAAAGTCATGAAGCAGTGTAAAATGAAGGAATTTAGGGTCATGATCTAGGAAGGGATTCGCTTCAAGTATTACTGGAAGTGAAGATTGAAGAAGTACAAGGACCGGAACTTCGTAACCATAGGTATTTAAAAGGATTTCCTCGATTTTGAGTTTAATTTTATCAGCATTATCCTTCGTATCAAGACCAATATTTCCTGACTGAATATAGCTTTTTACAGAGTCAAAGCCAGCTTCTTCTAACAGGATTCTAAATTCAGCCATTGGCAACTTATGCTTCCCAGCCACATTGACTCCTCTTAATAATACGATATACCTCATTTTTTCGTTATTTTACCAGTATAAAGACCTAAGCCTTACCCTAATCTTACTCGACAGATAATTAACGAACATATGAAAAAATTAGCAATATTCATTCTAAGTATCTGCTGCATGGCCTGTGCGCCTGACGATACACTAACGCTTCCTGTTACCTTAGATGGATGGACCTTTGAGTCTGAAATAGAAAATCACAGTAGTACAATACCGAGTGGAGTTGATCAAATTGGGCTTACGATAGAAAGCAGTACACTTTGTGAAGCCTATGCCATTGAGATACAATTTGAACAAGATGGCACGGTAATCACCACCGACACCATATCGGAATATCCAAGTAATCTCCAATATAATGTAAACCCCAATATCCAGGCTAAACTAAATTCTAGGCCAGTTATTACTGATCCAAGTATAAATTGTATTTGGTTTGGCGTGGTCAGTTTTAGTCTGGAGAGCTTGTAAAAAACTGCCCATCAATTCCTCTTATCTTCACTTGTATTTATTTGGCTTTTCTCTATATTTGACACTATATCAAAGCAATCAAATAAAATCAAGCATACATGATCAATAAAAAAGTAAGTGGTCCAAAGGAAGCCCTTCAGGGACTGAAAGACGGAATGACCCTTATGGTAGGCGGATTCGGTCTTTGCGGCATTCCTGAAAATGCCATTCAGGAAATGGTAGAAATGGGGGTAAGCGGTCTTACCTGTATCTCCAATAATGCCGGAGTCGATGATTTTGGATTGGGACTTTTACTCGATAAAAAACAGATCAAAACCATGATCTCTTCCTATGTGGGAGAAAATGCAGAATTTGAACGTCAAATGCTAAGTGGTGAACTGGAAGTGATCCTGACACCCCAAGGCACATTGGCTGAAAAATGCCGAGCAGCTCAAGCCGGTATTCCTGCATTCTATACACCTGCTGGCTACGGTACAGAAGTAGCAGAAGGTAAAGAATCTCGCGAATTCAATGGCAAAATGTATCTAATGGAGGAAGCTTACAAGGCAGACTTCGCCATTGTCAAAGCCTGGAAAGGCGATGAAGCTGGGAACCTAATATTCAAAGGTACAGCTCGTAACTTCAATCCTTGTATGGCAGGAGCAGGTAAGATAACCGTTGCAGAAGTTGAGGAGTTGGTTCCAGCAGGAACATTGGATCCAAATCAAATTCATACCCCAGGTATCTTCGTGCAACGCATTTACCAGGGCGAAAAATTTGAAAAGCGTATCGAACAATTAACCACCAGAAAAAGAGATTAGATCATGGCTTTAGATAAAAACGGAATTGCAAAACGTATAGCACAGGAGGTCAAGGATGGCTACTTCGTAAACTTGGGCATTGGTATTCCTACCCTGGTGGCCAATTTTGTGCGTGAAGATATCAGTGTAGAATTTCAATCAGAAAATGGTGTTCTGGGTATGGGCCCCTTCCCTTTTGAAGGAGAAGAAGATGCGGACCTGATCAATGCAGGAAAGCAAACCATAACCACGCTTGACGGAGCTTCATTCTTCGACTCTGCGACAAGCTTCTCCATGATCCGCGGTCAACATGTAGACTTGACCATCCTTGGAGCTATGGAAGTAGCGGAAAACGGAGATATTGCCAATTGGAAAATACCAGGCAAACTAGTAAAAGGTATGGGTGGAGCTATGGATTTGGTAGCATCTGCTGAAAACATCATCGTCGCTATGATGCACACCAACAAAAGAGGTGAATCAAAGCTCCTTAAACGATGTTCATTACCACTTACCGGTGTTGGCTGTGTAAAGAAGATTGTGACCAACTTAGCTGTTCTTGAAGTAACTGAAACAGGCTTCAAATTACTAGAAAGAGCTCCGGGAGTGAGCGTAGAAGACATACAAAATGCAACAGAAGGGCATCTTATCGTAGAAGGCGATATACCCTTAATGAAAATTTAATATTGGAGGGAGGATTTAGAATCCTCTCTTTATTATTTTTACCCCATGAAGAAGCAGGCTTTTTGGGCTGAACTTTTGGGGACTTATGCGCTTGTCTTTTTTGGCACAGGAGCAATTATCATTGACCATATCAGTGGTGGATCTATCAGCCATTTAGGTATTGCAACAGCATTTGGTTTAGTAGTCACTGTCATGATCTACACCTTTGGAGCAATTTCAGGAGCCCATATCAATCCAGCAGTCAGTATTTCATTCTTTGCCGAGCGCATAGGTATTCAGGATAGAAGAAACTTATTTGCCTATATCCTCGCTCAACTATTCGGTGGGCTATTAGCTTCAGCAAGCCTATTCCTCCTATTTCCGGATAGTACGACCATGGGGCAAACATATCCTTCGGACACCATCCTTCAATCTTTTGTTTTAGAATTCATCCTTAGTTTCTTCCTAATGCTGGTGATTCTCTTTGTTAGTCAAACTGCATCAAGTAAGCCTTATACCGCCTTGGCAGTTGGAGGGACTGTTTTCCTGGAAGCGCTGGTTGCTGGACCAATTTGCGGAGCTTCGATGAATCCTGTTCGATCCATAGCCCCTGCTATTTTTGCAAATGACCTTGATCATCTTTGGCTATATATCCTAGCACCTGTAGCTGGCACACTTGCAGCAGGCTTCTGCTGGAGAACATTTAAATAAATTAATCCCTGAACATAAGGCTTTTCTTTTAGCCACATCATACGCTGATAATTGAATTTATAGTATCTTGATAGCGGTATATTTACCAAAATACATGATCACTAATTCAACGTATATGCTTTCTAGATTCATTGCCTTTGTGCTGTTATTTGCATTTGCACAACAGGGAATAGGACAAAACGACCAATACAGTCCTAAATACCCTAACCTTTTCAAAGTTATCCCATTACAAGAAGCTAATGCACCTGAATGGGTCATTCAACTCTATGCGGAGGAACCCAATTTCTATGAAATTCAAACGGCTTTCCAGCAATACTATAAGGACAATCCATTTGAAAAATCTGTTCATACACAGAATTATAAATACTTTTCCAAGACCATCAAAAACGAAGGGTATTTACAGGAAGATGGTTCTTTACAAGCACCTGATTATCAGATGACGCTTGGACCCGTTCAAATGAATCATGCACCACAAAACGAGACCTGGACATCACTGGGACCTATAGTCACCTATCAGGAAGGTGGACAAGAACAAAAATCGAGTCAAACAAACATCTATACCTTCGATCAGTGTATTTCCGAGCCAAATACGCTTTATGCAGGTGCAGAAACAGGTGGTGTCTACAAATCTACCAATAAAGGACTTAGTTGGAATTCTATCGGAGATCAGGTATTCGATTCCGGAGGTATCCGAGTAGTTCGTGCAGACCCGAATAATCCAAATACAGTATATGTTGGAGTAAATAATGGACTATACAAATCTACCGATGGGGGTATGAATTGGAGTATAGTACTTACCGAAAACAGTCTTTGGCCTAAAGCGATTAGTATTGATCCAACGAACAGCGACATCCTCTACATTGCAGGTGATCAGGGCTTAAAGAAAAGTACAGATGGGGGTGAAACATGGGATGAACTCATCAGCACCAAATGCTGGGACATCAAACTTAAGACCGATGATCCAGGCACACTATTCGTAATGAATTCTGATGCCAATAAAAACATCACCCAATTCTTGAAATCAACAGACGGCGGTGCAAACTTCACTGTTCATGATCAAGGTTGGTTCGATCCGATAGGAGGACAAGCTGCCTCAGAAGGCGGTGCAAGAATCGGGGTTACGGATGCAGATCCCAACCGAATTTTCGTTATTCTACTGGGTAATGAAATAGACTATGCAACAGACAATAACTACATCGGCATATATCGTAGTGACGATGCAGGAAATAGCTGGTCTACACCTTATGATGGAAATGGAGATGGACTGCCAGATAATGAACC
>OMKD01000331.1 GCA_900299495.1 Sphingobacteriales bacterium | reverse complement strand
TATTCAATTTGTTTTGAGACTATAGGAGCAAGCAGTTCCCAGAGCTACATTTATTTCTCTGGAGATCCAACAATAATTGAAATGAGTGATCCTAGTGGAGAGATTGATTTTAAAAGTGAAAAATCAATTATTACTGTAAGGTAATTATCTGGCCCCCATATTGCCATACAGAGATAATTTACTAAATTGTATATATAATTCCCCTAGTTGTCAAACAAAGGGGAATTTTAATTGATTAACACAAAGCCAAAGTCAATGAGAATCACTTTCACAATCCTAATTACACTTTACGCTCTTTTCCCTATTTCTTTGAATGCCCAGGAATCCTTAAAAAAAAATGTATACCTGCTAGACCTGGCAAAAACAGATAGTTCTTTTGTTGTAAAAAAAGCTAGCTTCCTAACGAATTATAATACTGAAGGCATTAACGATCATCCAAGTTTTGCAACAGATCATAAAATTTTCTTGAGTTCAAGTATGGTAAAAAACGGCTTTAATGAGCAAGACATCTTTGAACTTAACTTGATCAAAAATGAAAAAATTAGGATTACCGAAACCGTAGAAAGCGAATTTCATCCCAAAGCATCTCCTGATGCCTATTATTTTACTGCTATCCGTGAAGAAGCTGATATAGATCAAACCAAAAGACTTTGGAAATTCCCTGTATTTGTAAAACATGAAAAAGACATGGGGAGTCCTCTATTTCCATATATCGGAGGTATCGAAAATTATGAATGGATAAATAGGTCTATTACTGCTCTTGTGGTGAAAGCGGAGAAAAGTAATCGTCTCTTTTTAGGAAAAGTAAGTGATAATTCAACCATCTTCGTTGCATCAGATGTGGGTACCTGTATTCAAAAGAAAAACAACTCTAATAATATCTATTATTTGGTAAAAGACTTTTCAAATAAATGGACTATACACGAGGCCATTCTCAGTGGCAACTCTAAAGAAGAAATAGATATACAAAGCACCCCATTGATCGATGCTCTACCTGGGCAGGATTACTTTGGTGTACTTCCTAATAATGCATTAATTGCTGCGAAGGGATCCAAGCTTTTTGTTTTTGACCCAAAAGACCAATCAGACAATGCAGAATGGCAAGAAATCGTTGACCTTTCAACGCTAAACATAACTAATATTGAATCCATAGATGTCAATAGTAAAATGCAGCTTTTATTGGTAACTAAAGATTAAAAAATGAAAAACCTACTTCTGGCAATCCTATTTATTCAATCCTTCACCCTTCTTGGGCAGGATACTTTATCATTGAGTTTTTCAGACAAATTCGAGCAATATAAAAGCGCTTATATAGCAGACAGATCGAACGAAGATGGTCCGATTAGTCCAGAAGAAGCAAAGAACATAAATTTCTTCGAGGCAAATCCAGCCTATGTGGTAATAGCGAATGTTGAAATGCTCGACCAAAAAGACACCCTAACCATGCCGACTGTAAATGGCAAACTGAAAAAGTATATCAAATTTGCCTATTTACATTTTGAATTGAATGGACAAAAATCCAAACTACTTGTATTCAGGTCGGTAAGACTAATTAAGAATCCACTTTATAAAAATGCGCTTTTCCTGCCGTTCTATGATTATTCAAATGGGATAACAACTTATGGTGGCGGTCGTTACATGGATCTTTCAACCCTTAATATTGAGGATGGCCAAATCGAGTTGGATTTCAATCGTTGTTACAATCCATATTGCGCTTACACTACAGGATACTCCTGTCCAATTCCTCCTGAAGAAAATACAATTGAATTTGAAATACTTGCAGGAGAGCGTGCTTATGGGAAAAAGTAAGAAACAACAAATACTAAAAGATCAATTGAACAGGTCAGTTGACTATACCCAAAAGCCACTTCGTATAGTTTCGCTTGTTCCTTCTATTACTGAGTTGTTGAGCTACTTGGGTTTAGATGAGGAATTGATAGGTATTACTAAGTTCTGTATTAAGCCTGATCACATTTATAGAACAAAAAAGAGGATTGGAGGAACGAAACAGGTACATTTTGACCAAATCGATGCGCTGAACCCAGATCTAATCATAGCCAATAAAGAGGAAAACACTGAAGAAATCGTAGAAGTACTATCTAAGAAATACAAGGTGTATGTCAGTGACATTATTAGCTATGAAGATGCACTTAGCATGATTCAGGATATAGGTAGACTTTGCCATGTCCATGATAAAAGCAGCAAACTTGTACAAAAGATAAGAAAGTCATTCGCTGAATTAGAGACCTTAATCGAGCAAAGAACATTCAAAGCTGCCTACCTGGTGTGGAATGACCCAATTATGGTTGCAGGAAATGACACCTATATTGATAGTATTTTTGAGATACTCCACATATCAAATGGCTTCAAAAACCTATCAAGATATCCTTTAGTTGATGTAGAAGCAATCCAAAATGCGGATATTGATGTTTTAATGCTGCCTTCGGAGCCTTTTCCATTTAAGGAAAAGCACAAAGCCTATTTTCAGGAGCTATTACCCGACAAAAAGATAATTTTAGTTAAAGGAGAAATTTTTTCATGGTACGGAAGTTATATGTTACATATTAAAACCGCTTATCTTGAAATTCTAAATTCCTTAAATAAGTAATACGAATGAGGTCTACTACACTAATTTTTTTGTTTTCACTTGCCAATATCATTTATTCAAATGCTCAACAAAGCTATGAGTATATTTTAGCTACCAAGCAAAATTCAAGACTAAACAGCAGTTCGATAAATGAGATCATTAGCAAACAAGAAGGCAAGAATATTCAGTTTAGTCATATCACCCCCATTTCCAAATCTCAATACTTATTTAAGTTAGAAGCAAAAAAACCTCTAACGGAAGATCAATTATCCGCTTTAAATACAATCGAGCAATTCGATTTTTGCTATCCAAATCTAGCAGTAACTGAGCGAAATGTCACTCCAAACGATGACTTATTCGGTGAGCAATGGAATTTGAACTTAATAAATGCACCAAAGGTTTGGGAAAGTATGACTGGTGG
>OMKD01000330.1 GCA_900299495.1 Sphingobacteriales bacterium | reverse complement strand
GAGCTCATTGCTGAGCTCTTCTTTGAGTTGTTCTGCAATAAGTTTTTGGTTATCCCCACCTTCTGCCCCAAGTAGCTTGATTTCTACTTCTGGTGATGCGCTTTTACCACTTAAACCAATTGCGAGATTGATGCGCTCGGCTTTTTGGACTTCAACGCCCATTTTACTCGCTTGATTGTTGATGAGCGCATAGCCAGCATCAACTGCATTTCCGGCCAATCCATCTTCATACATACTACTTGGTATAGTAGCTTTAATCGAATAGTCAATTTCTTGACTTAAACTATGCGTACCTCCAATAGTTAAATCAATATCCTTGTAGCTAATATCAAAGTCCTTTACTTCTACCAGTCCATTTTTAATCTCAAACCAATTTTTAGTATCCTTAAGCTTAATCCCATTGAATACATTCAGTCCTAACTTATCATCGACTGCTTGCAGCGTTTTAAATTCCTTGATCTCTCCAGCAATTGTGTGAAGGAATCCTTGAGCATTTAATTGATCCATAATAGGCATCATGTCCTGTCCCATTTTTCCATCCATTACTAAGCTGGTATTAAAAGAACCCGTCATAAACGCACCTATAGGAGCAAGTTTTTGGTAGGTGTTCAAACTATTAAATGCTTTGCCGAAGTCTATGCTTTGCAGGTCAATTTTAAAGTTGAACCCGGGGTCTTGCGGGTCAAAAGTGTCATAGGCTCCGAAAATATACATTGATCCACCCATTGAATTGGCATAGCACTGATCCAGTATAACCTGTCCTTCATTGACTAATAAACTTCCTTTGAAGTCATTCAATTCTATTTCTTCGTACAGGATTTGTTCAGCATCTGCGTTCAACTTAAGTTTAATGTTTTTCGGAATGACTACAAGTTCGTAATTGCTCTCTTCTTCCAAATCACTCGATGCATCAGTCTCCGATGGTTCGATTACCATAAAAGGATTTAGATTCAATCGTTTGGATTGGACATTTAGTTCTCCCTCCAGTGTTTCATCGCTCAGTAAAAAGCCAAAGATATTTCTTAAGATACCAGAGCTATTAAAATCAGAATCTTCAATTTTTGCTGAAAATTGCTCTGCCGCTAGGAAATTAGAAGTCATGTGGCCTTTAGTTCTAAAATCGTTTATGGTATATACATCATAATCAATCTTGTCAAAACTGGCATCCAGTGTAAAATCAAACTTTTCTACAGGTAGAGTAGTTAGGCTTTCATCCTCTGAAACATCAATTATTTCTTCGTTTTGTTCTTCTTCTGTTGGGTTCTCAGATTCTGTTAGCCACTCATCTGCATTGAAATAATTCGATTGAATTGTGAAAGTACCCTTCATAGTTTGCTCTGGGTAGAAGTAAGCTAAAAGATTTTCAACATATCCGTATCCACTTAGATCCGATTGTCCAAGTATCGACTTGAAGTTATCTATACTGACCTTTTGAGGAGTGAACTTTGCTTCGAGGGCGTCTATCGAAACCGGGGGGTAATCGTAAGCTATTGTTTTGAAGTCATTTAGTCTGATCGCTCCTCCAACTTCCATTTGTTCGTATGCCTCATTTTCTATCTGTTTATAATTGGCCTTAAAGTTGAAGTCTGCAGAGAGTACACCTTCCAAAGCTTTGACATCTTCAATCGGGAAGGCCTTTCCAAGAGCATTCAAATCCAATGTACCATTTAGGCTCATATCCATGCTTGGATTAGAAAGTGGTGTGCTCAGTTTGAATTTTCCAGACAATATTTGTTCCTGTAGATTTATTGAAAATACAGGAATATCAATTTTGAGTTTATTAAGATCTCCTTCTGATTTAAGAATTTTTACCTGAGTATTGATATCCTTTATAGGAAAAGGTAGATCAGGATACTGTACAGCACCGTTGTTTGCAGTGATATCAAGTTTGATTGCAGGGTAGTGTTCCTCATAATACACACCCTTTACCATCCCATCAAGCTTGAAAGAACCCTCAAAGTCAATATCCTTGTAGTCTTCTATGTAGGCAGCAGGGACAAGGCTAAATAATTCTCCAAAGCTATTTCCAGGAGCGCTAAAACTTAAATCAGTAATAATACTTTCATCTTCAAGATCAACAAAACCCTCTGCATTCAGTGATAAAGCATTGAGTTGAATCGCATTTTCTTTTAGTGTAAAGATCATTTTATCAAGATCCGCACGGCAGTTTATCTTAGCTGAAAGGGTCGTTTCGTTTAGATAGTTTATGTCACCATATTCGATGGTAAGGGATTCGATATCCGATTCGCTTTCGATTAGATATTCGTTATCGTTTATCTTGATAAAACCTTTTGTATTCAGCTGCTTGATCTCTGCAGAGATTTCTTCCTGCATGTCCTTATAGATAAGGTTGAAATTGCTGATCTTCAAGGCTTTTAATTCAAGGTTTATTCCACTGTTGTTTTCTTGGTCTTTGCTGTAGTTTTCTGTTTCTGAGTAACTTGTGCTGATGTCGTAATTTGCAATTCCATTTTCAAGTACCTGAATATCAAGGGCTGTGTCTTCAATAGATATCTTACTTATTTCGATACCATCCTCCATATTAAATAAAGAGGAAAGATCGATTTGGGCAACAGCTTCTCCAATTTGGATCAGAGTGTTGTTTTCGAAGACCCCTTTTCCTGTGATCTTAAAGTTGTTGATAGTTACAGCGGGTTTTGGGAAATTTTTGAAAAAGGAAATTTGCAGGTCTCCAAGTTCTACATGGGCTTCTATATTTCGTTCAATTTCCTTTTTGGCAAGGGCATAAATATCTTCTTTGAAGACTTTTGGTAGGATAATCATAGCCCCAAGCAGAAGAAGGATTAGACTAAATGAGGCAATACCAAGGATGCGAATTGTTTTTTTCATTATATCTTTTCGATTGAATTAAAACCGGTTGAGACGGGTTAGGATAAAAATAATTATTAATACGTTTATAAAGCCATAAATTTTTACCTTTGAACTGAATGTTTAGCAGACTTATTGCGTTATTGACCTTATAAATGTTAAACCGACTTCACAGGTTTGATTGTTCAACTCCCTTCAAAAAAATATTAAATACATGCAGAAAGAGTTACCAACTTTTACATATGTCGAGAATGATTTTGATTTGGAAATGATATGTAAAGAGTTGTCTAAGGAGGAGTGGTTATGCTTTGACACGGAGTTTGTTGGGGAGAAAAGATATCACACGCTTTTGTGCCTTATTCAGTTAAGTAGTGCGAATGGACATTATATCGTAGATCCAATTTCGATTAAGAATCTTGACCCCTTCTTAAGACTTATTGAGGATCCTAATATCTTAAAGATTACACATGCAGGTGAAAATGATTTTCGCTTGCTCTATCAAAATTACGGGATTCTTCCATCCAATGTTTTTGATACGCAATTAGCTTCAGCCTTTGTTGGCTATAAGCACCCAGTTGCATTTTCCAAATTGCTGGATGCGGAGTTAGGGGTTAAGTTGAGCAAGGGGTATACGGTTACCGATTGGGAATCTAGACCAATAAACAAAAAGCTTATTGAATATGCATTGAATGATGTAATCTTCCTTAAAGAACTTACCGATCGATTAGTGGCTAAGCTTGAATCATTGGGTCGTTTGGATTGGGTAAAAGAAGAGATGGAAAAAATGGAGCTCAAAGATGCTTATGTTCGAAATGTATACGCTGAGGTCATTAAAAATTCCAAGGTGCGTTCGCTGCGAAAAAAAGAACAGGTTTTCTTTTTGCGTATAACAAAATGGAGGCATGAGCAGGCGAAGATCAAAAATTATTCTAAGGAGATGATCCTGTCTTCAACGAATTTAAATCATATCGTTAGAGCGATTCACTCCGGTAAAGAGGCTTTGAAAAGAAACAGAAGACTTAAGGAGGGGTTTATCAATAAGTGGGCAGATATATTTATTGAGATGTATGAAAAACCTATGACTGACGAGGAAAGAGAGATCCTGAATTCCATTCCTAAAATTGTCAAAGATAATTCACAGGAGGATTTAGTCCTGGAAATGTTGAATCTGTTGATTAGGTATAAGTGTATTGAAGAACAAATGGCTCCAACTATAGTGATGCCGAGATCCTTCATCAAGCTGATAAAATCAAGCGGTGAAATTCCAGAAGATATTATCAATGGCTGGAGAGGGGAGTATCTTGGCGAGTCTCTGCTGAATTGGATCAAAAATAAAGACGGTATTGACGTTTCTTTTGAACCAGATAAGTTAGAACTGAGACCTAGAGTTCGAAAAGAAGGATAAAAAAAGCCAGCATGTAATCATGCTGGCTTTTTTACTAGATTCGGGTGAATCGACCGTAGTACAGGGTCTCTTTGTCTTTTATTTGAAGCACATATATGCCCGTCTTTAGATTACCTAAAGAAACCTCCTTTTCTTTCACGGCTCCCTGGTGAATATTTCTTCCATTTATATCCAGAATATTGAACTCCAATTGGTGGAACTCATCACTGTTTAGCAAGATTTGATCCTGATCAACAGGGTTTGGATAAAATTGGATTTCAATGCGATTAAGCTCATTGGTAGAATTGATGATATTAAGCGTCTCAGATGTATATTCACAACCAGCTGCAGTTGTGAATAAAACACTATAATCTCCGGTTACCGCTGCATAATGCGCTTGTTCGATTGCACCATCAATTAATTCTCCATCTAGGTACCATTGGAAACTGATACCAGCATCAGCCGCAATTAGAGAATAACCATTAACTAAGATACTTAGATTTGGTAGGTCTTCGAATGTGATATCAAATTCCTCACTATTCGCTTCACAATCTTCTAATCCATAGGTGTAGCTTACCGTTGCGCTTTCTGTAACATTCAATGTGTTTCCATTATTGCCTTCAACCAGTTCTCCATTTATGTACCATTTATAAAGGTCATAGTCTGCTTCAATTTCCAGTGTTACTGTATCTCCAGGACAATAAGCGTCCAATAAATTAAATTGAGGATCACTAAGAGGAACTATAATTTCTTCAACCTGAATAATCTCTGTTGTGCTACTACAGTGCCCATTCTCCGCAACTGCATAAACAGTTCCAGGCTCCTCAACAGTCAATGCTGTTCCTGTTGCTACTTGCTCATCATTGAAATACCAGTTTGTTTCGACTGCATCTCCTGAAATATTGATCGTCAGCGTTTCTTCTTCACAAATGGATACGGTACCAGATTGGTCCAAAGAAACCATTGGAGATGAATAATTGGTCACAGGAGACATATCGAGGTTTTCTGTTTCAAAAAGGAAAAGACCATTTTGAACATCCGATGCGATTATAGTTCCGGAAGGTAGATAAGGGTAAACACCCCAACATCCTTTGAATCCAGCATAATCCGTATTCCCCGTTTCTGTATCGTAAGAAGCAACTTTCACGGCATTGGTAGGGTCAGAGAAGTCATAGACCTGTACACCATCATGATAATAAGATAGGAATACCAAATCTCCTAATACAAATGGATTGTGTACTATACTAGCTGTATCTTCTGGAGCCAATAGAGTCGATCGGAATAAATCAGTAACCTCCATATCCTCCAGATCATCCGTACTGACTATTTTAAGTGCTCTGTCATGTGTTTCGTCTGCCATGATTAGATGGTTGCCATCTACACTTAGCCAACTGGAGTGATTATACCCACTTTGTGGATAGTCATTTAATACACCTAAAGTAACCGGGTTTAAAGGATCAGACATATCATACACATAAAGTCCGTTGAACCCATGAGAACAATAAGCGGTATCATTTCTCACATATAAATCATGAACATAGCCTCCTGGTAGTTCTATGGAGCTCAGTAAAGTTGGATTCTCTGGAGTTTCACTCAGGTCCAGAATCACCAATCCATTAGATTGAGTATTGGTACCTGGGCAGTATAATTTTGCATTCAGTGTATCCAAGAATATATTATGAGATTTACCAAAGAATTCGTCTGTTTGAAGCACTCTAACCACTGAATCAGGCGCGGTAGTCATATCAAATACCTGTAGGCCTTCTGTGCAGCTATCACAAACTCCATAGATATAGTTTTTATAGGATTTATAATCTCTCCAAATGGTGGTTGCCCCTCCAGCAAAATAGCCGATCTCAATTGGATTGGTCGGGTCCTGAAGATCAAAGAAATGTGAATAACTTGCTGATCCCATTACAGCGTATTCTCTTCCTGAGCAATCTACATATCCCCAGCAATCGTTATATACGATACTTCCTGCATTAGGCATGGTGTCAACGTCCCAATTTGCTAAAAGGTTAAGGTTGAAATTTTGATCCTGGCTTTTTGCAGTGTGACAAATGCAAAATAATCCTACAGTTAAACTAATAATCTTGTAAAATCTCATTTATAATTATATATATTAAGGTTATCAAGAATGTTTTCGCAAGGTATGAAAAAGACCTTCATTATGCAGGATTCATTCTGTAAAATTGTTTTGATGGATAATTTGCTACAAAATGATAATCAGGCTTTAATTACTGTAAAAGGGTTGAAAGTCCGTTCAAAAAGTACTGATTTAATAGGTCCGGTAGACCTTGCAATAAAGCAAGGAGAGCTCCTTGCGTTAATTGGGGTATCTGGATCGGGTAAGTCATTGCTTGCTAAATCATTTATTGGAATAAATGGCTTTGTAGACCTGTATGAATCTTTCGATTTATATAGTTGGAAAGCAGAGTCGTTATTGAATAATAGTAGTGATACAAGCTCCCTTGAAGAACTTCGAGGCAAATCTATATTTTATCTCTTTCAGGATAGTTACTTATCCTTGAGTCCCTCTCGTAAAATTCGTAGTGTCTTCCACGATTTTGCCGAACGCCATTCTTTGAATATTACTGAGGAGGATCTGATTGAATTATTTAAAAGCTTAAAAATTCAAGAACCTGATAAACTATTGGATCGATATCCTTTTCAAGTTTCAGGAGGACAATTGCAAAGATTAATGCTTGGTATGGGGATTTTATCATCAGCGGACTTAATTATTGCTGATGAACCAACTACCGCATTGGACGCACCACTTAAAAGAGAGGTATTAGATCTGCTAACGAGTACAGTACGTGCTTCGAATAAAAGTTTGTTATTGATTTCCCATAATTTAGAGTTAGTTAGGTCTTATGTGGATAGGTGTGTGATTCTAAAAGAAGGAAGGCTTATACATGATTGTATGCCCGCTGATTTGGAAAAATCGGGACGGGCTTATGTCGATTTACTATTAGATCGATCGAAAAAGCTTCAGGATTTGAATAAGCTTGAGCTTAGTCAAGCTACTGAGGAGATCTTATTAAGTGTTGAGAACTTATCTGTAAAATATTATACCAAGAAATTTCTTAAGAAAATAGTTGATACGCATTCTGTAAAAGATGTTTCATTCAAACTTGGAAGAGGGGAGGCCCTTGGGGTAGTAGGTCGTTCTGGTTCAGGGAAATCAAGCCTGGCAAAAGCATTGTCCGGTCTTGTTTCGTTTGAAAGTACTCGGGTAACTATCCAAGGGGATGAACTTAGCTCGGGTCAGATTCATAATCAAATCAAACTTATTTTTCAAAATCCACTTTCAAGCTTAAACCCTGCCTTGTCCATTCGAGAGCAACTAGAAGAAGCTTTGCTGTTGGGAGGAACTAGTAAACAAAAGCTTTCAAAAGGATTAGTGGAATTAATAGAGAAGGTCTCCTTGGATGAGTCTTTGTTAGATTCATATCCTGGAGAGGTTTCTGGTGGTCAAGGACAACGTGCTGCAATTGCAAGAGCATTAGCTACCAAGCCGAAGTTGTTGATATGCGATGAATGTTTGTCCTCTCTTGATGTTGTTTTGAAAATCGAGATATTAGACCTTCTACAGTCATTGGTAAAGGATGGGATAAGTATTCTGTTTATAAGTCATGAACTGGGTGCAGTCGGAAGATTGTGTAGTCGGATTGCCTTCTTTGATAAAGGGCGTTTAGTTGAACTTTCAGATCGGAATACCTTTTTTAGTAAGCCTAAATCAGAGGGCTTGAAATCATTCATTGCTGCCTATTAAATAAAAAAAGCACACTTGAAAAAGTGTGCTTTTTTTATTTGCTATAGCAAACTATTAGTTAGCAACCATTACAGGGATTGAACGGTAACCTTCAGGAGTCTTAATAGACACGAAGTAGTAACCATTCGGTTGATCTGTAATGTTCAACTCGATAGTTTGTGATTTAACGTTATTTACGTAAAGTGTTTCAACAACCTTACCATCGTAGTTCATAACATCGATACGTACCTCATCTGCCATTTCTGAAAGATTAAGATCTACATTGATGATACCTGCAGATGGGTTAGGGAATGCCTTAGCTTTAGCATCTTCTAGTTTGTTTACATTGTCGTTTACACCTACAGTCATATCAACGTGTAGTCTTGTCATAACTGTAACTGTAGACCAACCTGTAAACAATGAAGTACCTAGCTGAAGTAGTGTAGTACTTGGGTAACCATAGTCTACACCAGGAG
>OMKD01000329.1 GCA_900299495.1 Sphingobacteriales bacterium | reverse complement strand
TCCTACCATTCAAAAGTTCAATCTGGAACTTGAAAGCCTAACTCCTAAGAAGCGATACAGAGCCTTGATGGATTCTATCATTGATCAACTGGAGGGTGATACCTTTGAGCTTAAACTGGAAGGGATTGATGAATTGAAAATAAGACACAAATCTCCAATGATTGAAGCAGCAAACACCTCGTTTCAGGTGCATTTGCAAGTGAATCAATTCGAGTTTGTGAAAATGTATAATATAGCGCAAGCTATTGCAGGTCCTGTCTTGGCCATTGCTGCCAATTCACCGCTTGTGTTCGGAAGAAGACTTTGGCACGAATCCAGAATAGCCTTATTCCAACAGGCATTGGATACCCGAATTACTAGAAACCACTTACGTGAAAAATCACCAAGGGTACAATTCGGAAAAGATTGGCTAGAAAACTCGATTCTTGAACTTTATCAGGAAGATATTTCTAGGTTTAGAGTACTCATGACCGCTGAAGAAGAACAAGATTCTTTGGCAACCTACAAAAATGGAGAGATACCAAAGCTTAAAGCGCTACAGGTACATAATTCTACCGTTTACAGATGGAACAGAGCCTGTTACGGAATCAGTGGTAATGGACAGCCGCATTTGAGAATTGAATGTCGAATATTACCTGCAGGTCCTACGCCGCAAGATGAAGTTGCCAATGCAGCATTCTGGCTGGGACTTATGGTAGGTCTTAGTGATCAAATAGAAGATATCAAAGACCACCTATCTTTCGCAGATGTGAATGATAACTTTAAAAAGGCTGCAAAATTCGGAATCGATACCAAGTTCAACTGGATGGATGATCGTAAAATTTCAGCTCCACAATTGATTCTCGAAGAGTTGATTCCAATTGCCAGAAAAGGGCTTGAAAAGCAAAGTGTGAATGCTGATGATATCAATAAATATCTTGGGATCATCGAACAACGTGCTGAAAAGCATATGACTGGAGCTCGCTGGATCCTAAGAAGTTTTACCAACCTTAAAAAAGGGTATTCCAGAGAAGAGGCCAGTGTAATTTTAACCTCACACATCCTTCGCAACCAAAACAGCGGAATGCCAATTCATGAATGGCCAGAAATCACGCTATCAGAGAAGATTGACTACAAACCTTCCAACTTGGTGATCTCTGAATTTATGAACACCGATTTCTTAACCGTCTATCAGGAAGATATCATCGAGATGGTTATTCAAATTATGAAATGGAAAGACCTGGAGTTTATACCTGTAGAAGATAAAGCTGGGAATTTAGTGGGTGTGGTTACCAAGAACCAAATTCTAGATTATCTAAGTAATCAGGATATGCAAAAGGATACCGTATGCGTTGGGGATATTATGGAACATAATCCGGCGCACATTGATTCCAGCGCAACCTTAAAAGATGCTAATGAACTCATGCAGGAGCAAGGCATCAACTTCTTACCTGTCGTAAACGATGGTGAGTTAATCGGAGTTCTTAGTAAAAAGGAATTCAGATGGATTACTAAAAGACTAATCGCAGATTTAGACTCTTAATAAGTAAATGAAAGTAAATAATCATAGATCGACCTCCAATTAAAGGCAACGATCAAAGCAATAAATATGAGGCCGAACAGAAACATGATTCTGTAACGCCTCATGCTGTTTTTAAGCCTTTCTCTGCGTGGAGTATATCTTTTTCTGCCTGAATAAGCCATAATATATCTATACTTTTGAATGTCTTTCCCAGTAGTTCTGATCTTCTACTTCTTCCAGGATTGACAGATAATTCAAATATCTAAGTTCGTTAATCAAGCCTGTTTCCAGACCATCTTTCACAGCACATTTAGGTTCATCTCTATGCTTACAATCTCCTCCAAACTTACAGTTTTCAGAAGCTTTGAACATTTCCTTGAAATTATGCGCAACATCTAAAGGCTCCAGATAATTAAAACTAAGCGTCTTAATTCCCGGAGTATCAATAATCTTACCACCAAATTCAAGATCGAACATCTCTGCAAAAGTTGTAGTATGCTGACCTTTACCCGAGTAATCTGATATTTCTCCTGTTCTTAAATCTAGTTTTGGGTCAATCATGTTGATCAATGAAGACTTCCCAACACCTGACTGTCCAGCGAGTAAGGTTTTCTTTCCTGCCAAAGCCTCTTTCAATTCTTCATTTCCATAGCCTGAAACTGCAGATGCTATGATTACTTTGTAGCCAATCTCTTCATAGATCATCTTCAATCCTTCCATCACCTCAAGGTCTTCTTCTTCATAAATATCTACCTTATTCAGGACTATACAGGTAGGAATATTGAAGGGTTCTGTCATCAATAGAAAGCGATCGATAAAGGCAGGCTTCAAACTTGGATGTGCTATCGTCGTTATCAGCATGGCCTGATCAATATTACTAGCTAGTAAATGTAAAAAGTGCTTTTTACGAGGACTTTGACGGACTACATAATTATTCCTTGGTCGGATTTTCTTAATAATACCTGTTCCATCCTCATGATCCCTCTCAAATTCTACCTCATCTCCTACTGCCACAGGATTTGTTAGCTTGTGCGATCCCAATCTAAATTTTCCAACTATTCGGCATGAGAATATCTCTCCGGCGTTGGACTCGACCGTATACAAACTCCCTGTTGACTTTACTACAATACCTTCTTCCACGATCAAATATTTTTTAGAAAATCTCTATATCTGCTTTATCCTTAATTGCCGAGAAGACTTCTAATGAACGACTGGGATCATCCTCAAAAAGACTTCCAACAACTACAAGGTCAGCTCCAGCCTCAAAGATAGTCTTTATATCTTCAATTTTTCGCAATCCACCACCCACTATGATCGGACAACCAACCTTAGCACGCACTGCTTTTACCATTTCAGGACTTATTGCATGCATGGCTCCGCTACCAGCATCCATAAACACCAATTTCATACCCATCATCTCTGCGGTCATTGCAGTCACTGCTGCTATGTCTGGTTTATCATTCGGTATGGGTAGAGTGTTGCTAATATAGCTTACCGAAGTAGGTCTTCCTCCATCTATCAACATGTATGCAGTTGGACAAACCTCCAAACCACTTGCCTTAACTTTTGGTGCAGCAAGTAGTTGCTGGCCAATCAAAAACTCGGGATTACGTCCCGATACAAGAGAAAGGAACAATATAGAATCGGCATATTCGCTTACATGAAATGCTGCTCCTGGAAAAATCACCAACGGATGGTCGGAAAAGGACTTCAGTGACTTTACGGTTTCATCCAAGTCACCTTCTGAGATTAAAGACCCACCAACAAATAAAAAATCCACCAAATCTGAAACTAACAGGGACTTGGCTTCATCCAGAATTGGTCTACCAGCCTTATCCGGATCGATCAACAAAGCTATTTTCTTTTCTCCTTTAGCTTTGGCTTCACATAAAGTCTTCAGGAAGCTGGATTTAATCATAATTGGTTTTTTATCTTTTGTGTTGTAGCCTATTCAATCTCAAAATTAAATATTGTAAGCGGTAAAGCATTAATATATTCATTTTTTAAGGTCAAAACACTTTATTTGACATTCTTAAATTATGCTTTCTTAACTAAAACTGCGATTTTTGGGCAGCATAAACAAATATTAGACTTAAATCATATTAAAAAACCATAAAGCAATGTATCGATCACATAATTGCGGAGAATTAAGAATGGATCATGTAGGGCAGGATGTTGTCCTAAGTGGTTGGGTTCAGTCAAATAGAGACTTTGGCGGACTGACCTTTATAGATCTTAGAGACAGATACGGTATTACTCAGGTCGTATTCAATATGGATGATGACGCCGCTTTATGCGAGGAGGCAAGAAAACTAGGAAGAGAGTTTGTAGTTAAGGTAGAAGGATCCGTTAGAGAAAGATCGAACAAAAACCCTAATCGTGCTACTGGTAATATCGAGATAGAAGTTAAAAAACTAGATATACTGAATGCGTCAAAAACACCTCCATTTACCATCGAGGAAGACACTGATGGTGGTGAAGAGTTGCGTATGAAATATCGCTACCTTGATCTTAGAAGAAATAACACACAGAATAATATCATCTTCCGTTCACAAGTAGGAATTGAAACCAGGAAGTATCTTTCTGCAAAGTCTTTTGTGGAAATTGAAACTCCATTTTTGATTAAATCTACTCCTGAAGGTGCACGTGATTTCGTTGTTCCTTCAAGAATGAACCCGGGAGAATTCTATGCACTTCCACAGTCTCCACAAACCTTTAAGCAGGTTTTGATGGTATCCGGTTTTGATAAGTACTTCCAGATCGTAAAGTGTTTCCGTGATGAGGATCTAAGAGCAGATCGTCAGCCGGAGTTTACACAGATCGATTGTGAAATGTCTTTTGTGACCAGAGAGGATATCCTGAATACCTTTGAAGGATTAACAAAGCATTTGTTCAAAACTTGTATCAACGAAGAACTACCTGACTTCCCAAGAATGTCTTATGATGATGCCATGAGACTGTACGGATCAGATAAGCCAGACCTTCGTTTTGATATGCAGTTTGTTGAATTAAACGATATAGCAAAAGGAAAAGACTTCCCTGTATTTAATGATGCAGAGTTGGTAGTCGGTATCAATGCAAAGGCATGTGCGGATGCTTATTCAAACAAAGATATCAAGAAACTTACAGAGTGGATGCAACGTCCACAGATTGGTGCTAAGGGTCTTGTCTATGTTAAGTATAATGCTGACGGAAGCTTCAAATCATCGATAGGTAAATTCTACGATGATAACGACTTCAAAGCATGGGCTGATAAATTCGGTGCAGAACCAGGTGATATGATGCTTATCCTTTCTGGTGAAACAGATAAGGTTCGTAAGCAGTTAAATGAGCTACGTTTAGAAATGGGTAGCAGACTTAATCTGATCAAAGCAGGAGATTTCAAACCATTATGGGTTCTTGATTTCCCTCTTTTGGAATGGGACGAAGATGCTGAGCGTTTCCACGCAATGCACCACCCCTTCACTGCACCCAAGAAAGCGGATGAAGAGCGCATGTTAAATGGTGACTTCGAAACTATGAAATCTTTGAAGGCCGATGCTTATGATCTAGTTATCAATGGTTCAGAGATTGGTGGTGGATCTATTCGTATCCATGACAGAGCCCTTCAGGAGAAGAACTTCAAACTACTTGGATTTACTCAGGAAGAAGCTGAAGAACAGTTTGGATTCCTTCTTGGAGCCTTTGAATACGGTGCGCCTCCACATGGTGGACTAGCATTTGGATTCGATAGAATCTGTGCTGTAATGAAAGGACAGAGCTCAATCAGAGACTTTATCGCATTCCCTAAGAACAATCAGGGTAGAGATATGATGATTGATGCACCATCCAAGATTGATAATACACAGTTAGATGAATTGAATCTGGAGTTAAATCTTCCGGAAAAAGAATAAAAAAAAGGGGCTGAAATTCAGCCCCTTTTTTTATTTAACTACTCGATTATAATCTAGGAAGTAAATTAACTTAAAGGATAAAGTATTGTATATAGGATAATCTTGAAGTGATCCAAAGTTATCTGCATAACCATATGGGATCCTATCCTGATCCGTTACAAAGGCATCAACTGAATTTTTCCATACAATGAAAATATCCGAACCTGGAGCAAATCTCCATTGGAATACTGCATCCACAAGGAAAGAGGTGAAACTTCTGTCATAAGTGTTTTCTCTATCCACTTCGGTTAGGTATCCATCCATACCCAGATTTCCAAAACCATGATAATCAGCCACACTCCAGTAATGGCGCATTCTCAAATTCAAGGTCATATTTGAGGTAAATGAATAACGCAATTTATACGTATTTACAATAGATCGTCTGTCTCTGATACCAAACAGAATCTGGTCATTGCCCTGCGCATCGGTATAGCTATCCACAAAACCACGTTCCTTTATAAAGTATTCCATGCCCAAATCCCATTCCATAAAGACTCTGTCATTCAATCGGAATCTAGGTCCAAAGTTCACGTCGAAAATAGAAGCATCCTCCCACTCTGTGATAAAGCGATATCCACCAAAAAGATCCATACTCAAGCGCTTTCTATAATCTGTTGAGATATATGGACCTGTTGCGATATCCGCAGGTTTCTTGAATACTCTACCAGGCGTTCGTGCCTCAAAATAATCATTGCTCTCTACCAGATTACCATTGACCCACCAACCAAAAACATTGAAATTTTTATTGATTACATTACCCCAGGATCTGTGTCTGATCTCCGAGAAGGCATTTGGCTCATATACTCTCGAATAAACCAAAGAGCTTGTAATCCTCCAGCTGTTCAATCGCTCATTTTTAGGATTGAATTCACGATACATTACTCGACCAAAAAACTCTCTCGAATTATTATTGAATAAAAATCCAAGGTCATTGGGGTCGTAAGTATCACTCTCTACGAGATAGTTAATATCAAAAATGAAGTTACCTGTTGGCTTTTCAAAGCGAATTTCTCCTGCATGACCCAGAGCCGTACTATCCGCAAAGTACTTTTGGGATAGCTTATACTCACCACCTAAATTATAGGTTGAGTTCTTTGTAAATAAATTGAATAAACCAGCTGTTACGTTAGCATCATAATCCGCACCGACACGCATGACATTTGTATTCACAATAGAAATTGATGAATTATTTTTCAAATTCTGATCTAATACGAATACATTATAATTCGTCATTGGATTAGTCAGTTCTTCTCTCACCACGCCTTCTGAATCCACAACTTGTGCAAAGCTATTTCCAGATACAGCATTAAAAACACCTATACCCAGCCCCTTTGAATTTCTTCCCGAGATCTTAGTAGCATTGATAAGTTGAGTTTCTATAGGATTCGAAATAATTGAATCCCCTGTATTAAGTTTATCGTCTAAATCATAATAGTGAAGCGGTCTACCGCCAATTCTTCTTGAGTAGAATAGGTTTCCTTTGTTGAAGAGCTCAATTCCTTCTTTAAAGAACTGCCTGTTTTCATCAAATCGAACCTCGAAAGGAGACAAATTCAATACCTGATTATCAGAAATAGCTTCTCCAAAATCAGGAATAAGCGTCATGTCCAAGGTAAATGCGTCATTGATACCATACCTAATATCCATTCCTCCATTAAAAGAGTTACCCCATAATGTTTCCTGACCATCCTTTACGTTATTAACATAAGCTGTTAAATACGGTGTAGCTTGCAAACGAACTGGAGACTTTATCTTTTCTATACCATGCACTGTACCCGATTGATTAACCAAACCAAACACCTCAGGATTTACAGGATTCCAAAACAGATCTTCTCTGTTTCTTCTGAAGTGTCTGTAAAAATTGATATTCCAGCTTTGTATTTCTTTCGTAGGAAAACGCAAAGCTGCAAGTGGAATTTCAAACTCTGCAATCCAGCCATCTTCAACGATCTTAGACTTTGCATTCCAAACAGCATCCCAGGATCTGTCACCCTCCATAATTGGGCTGTATCCACCTCCATCTGCATCTGCAGAATACTTGATATCATATTGAACTTGAGTGGGTGTAATATAAAAACCTAATGCATTAATACCGTCCTGATAGGAATCAATCAAAAAACCAAAAAAATCCGTATTTCCTAATTGATCACGTTGGGTAATCTCCTTTAAAATTTCATTTGGAGACTCATCCTTTAGGTAAGCTGAAACATATACTGCCTCATCCGTGTAGAACATCTTAACCTCTGTAGAAAAAGAACCCGCTTCTCCATAACGAGGTGTGCTCATTACAAAATCATCAATAACCTGAGCATTTAACCACTGCTCTTCATCTAAAACTCCATCTACTTTTATTCCTTCATTGTATTTTTTGACCTGAAAGGATTTTTTCAAATCTCCAGGATCATACTGAGCTAGAAGAAGGTTGCTCAGCCAAAACATACTAAGGATAGTCAGTGTGATTCTTTTCATTGCATTAACAAGTTTGGATATTACTTGGCGAATTGGGGGTGATTTATTAAGAGGTCAAATGTCACAACTTTTGGTATTATCTCAAATTATTATTAGACGAATGGTCTTTTTTTTACCATGAGATTAGAAATACCTTATATTAAGTACAGGATTTGTCAAAACGAACGCTATAATTCCATATATACATTTGGTTAATCTTTAATGAATAAAACGAGAAGCAGAATAAAAGCTTTTGCCCTAAATTCGTATCTTGCTTTTTTTAAAATTTCCCACACAAGAGACTTTTGAAGCACTTAGTACCATCATTCATTTTACAGCATTTAGATTCTCAACAACAAAAAGGTGAGTTGACTGCAGGTACTATGTTCCTAGACTTATCGGGCTTTACTCCGCTTACAGAGAGCCTCATGAAAGAAGGCAGTGCTGGTGCAGAAAGACTTTCAGACATCCTCAATAATATCTTTGGGCCAATGGTTCAGCTTGTGCATGATAATGGAGGATTCATCCCGTATTTTGCAGGAGATGCCTTTACAGCAATCTTTCCGGAGACGGATGATCAAAATATCAGTCGTTTATTACACGCTGCAAATGATATTCGAAACCTGTTCGGAAAAAATAATTTTCAATTCGACCAATTCAAATTTGGACTTAAGATTGGACTCTCTTACGGTACTGTAGAATGGGGAATAATAGGAGATAACCAGAAATCCTATTATTTCAGAGGTCCAGCTATAGAAAACAGTGCTGAAAGTCAAATAAGAGCTTCTCATCAGGAGATCGTACTTGACAAACACTTGAATAAGTTATTACCGAAAGGGGTAAAAACCTCAAGCTTGGTCAAAGGTTTTTACCTGTTGACATCAAACAGTCTAAAAAAACCGGTTGTCATAAGCCGTAAACGTCCGGACAAAGAAATTCTGAATCGAACCTTCCAATTTCTTCCTGATGCAGTCATCAACTTTATTGGGAAAGGGGAATTCCGCTCTGTAATCTCTGTATTCTGTTCCTTCGAAGGAGTAGAATCTCATGAGGAGCTTAATGAATTTGCTTCAGTATTTATTGCAGACATCTACAACTTCTCAGGCTACTTTAAAGAAGTTGACTTCGGTGATAAAGGGGGTGTTTTAGTTGCTCTATTTGGTGCTCCTATTAGTTTTGAAAACAATATTGAGCGAACGCTAGAGTTTGTCGACTCACTAAGATCAAAGCTCTCTGGCCAAGAGAACTTAAAATTCAGAATTGGGATAACCTCAGGTCAAGCATTTACAGGTACGGTAGGCGGTCAGGATATGAGCCAATTTGCAGCAGTCGGTAATCGGGTAAACCTAGCCGCAAGACTAATGACCTATGCAGATTGGGGAGAAATATTTGTGGATGAAGAGATAGCAGGATATCCAAACTTCAATTTCGAGAATAAAGGGGAGATAAGATATAAGGGTATTGAAGGACTTATACAGACCTTCGCGCTAAAAGATCGCAAAGAGAGTAAAAACACAGAATATAAAGGCAAACTGATCAACCGAGATAAGGAACTGATCAAAATGCTCAGTTTTATCAGAAAGCACCAGTATGCTGAAAGGCCAGGCCTTTGTTTCCTTACCGGAGAAGCTGGTGTCGGCAAGTCCCGACTAAGCTATGAACTGCAAAAGAAACTGGATCATCCGCATAAAATAAACTGGATCTCTACAGAAGCAGATCAGATTCTTAAAAAACCACTGAATCCGTTTGTCAAATTCCTGAGAAAATATTTCAATTGCCGACTGAATCAGGATGAACAAACGGGTCTAAGAAATTTCGAGAATGGCTTCAATGCCTTATTGGAGCAATCAAAGATTTATTGGCCAGAAATCAAAGAGGAACTCAACAGGTTACACTCTACTTATCTTGCTATTCTTGATTTTAAAACAGATAAGGACTCTGTCTATTCAAGGTTAAACGCCGAAGAAAAGTACAACAGCGTTATCAAGGCGTTTACCACTTTTTTCCGTTTGCAATCAAAGATTCATCCAACTATAATCTTTTTAGATGACGCGCAATGGATAGACAAAAACTCCAAAGATTTTATTGTAAAGCTCCTTCAGGAAGTATCTGACAGTACACTCATCATTTTCTTTGCGCTTAGACCGGATGGAATTGATAAGCCAAAAGAATTCCTGAATATACAGCAACTGGCAAGACCAGTAGCTATTTTGGAGATTGACTTAGATCCTTTGAATACCTCAGGGATTATTGCATTCACAAGTGAAATGCTTGGTGGTCAGCTTTCTGAAGAAAGTGTTGAACTCTTGCAACAAACGTCCAATGGAAATCCATTCTATATTGAGCAACTTATAGAATATTACCGTTCTAATAAACTGCTCAGT
>OMKD01000328.1 GCA_900299495.1 Sphingobacteriales bacterium | reverse complement strand
GTAGCATTATCCTGAAGTACATATCCAGCGGCATTAGAAATAGAGGCCGTAATTGGGAAGGTATCAATGGCCATGGTATACGGTATGGTCAAAGACCAATCTGTGCCGTTGATTGTAACACCAGAGGATGTATCATACTCTACTCCATCAATTGTCACACTAAAGGTTTCTCCAGCTCCAAGAGTTACAGTACCTGTAATAGTAGGTGATGTATTGGTTGTAGTTTGATCATCAGCCGTAACAGGACCAGAGGGCGCATTATTTCCTACCTCAGTCAAATAGTCATTCAAAGCATCTAATAAACCACTTGTTGCTGCATTACCATTAATATTCGTACTATCTACCACTGTAGTGGTATCCGAGTTAATACGCATAGCATAATTGGATAGGGAGTCAATGACATAATCAGAGCCTCCAATGGTAGTTAGATTAATGCTAGGACTAGAATTTGAAGGAATAAAACCCAAAAAATGCAAGATTGAACCCGATGTTATTCTCCAAACAATGGCTCCATCGACGTCCAAATAATTACCTGTACTAGAAATTAACCTCAAAGTCCCAGCAATATCATTGCCTTGTAATTGAAAAATGGTATCAGAAGAGTTTTGTATGAAGTAGGATTGTTCTAATCCAAGAGTAGGATATGTCTGTACGTTCTCTGCATCCTGAGAATTATTTCCTTGAACTCCAATGAAGCCATAAGAAAACGGAACAGAGAGGTTATTCTGACTAAATAAAAAAAAGGGAAAAAATGCTAAAATTATTATTAAGAATAATTTTAAAGCAAACCGATTTATAGAAAATTTCATGATTTGATAGTTATATAATCAAATAACATCAACAGCCCATTCATGTGAATACCTTATTTAGGGTATTAACCCATAAAAATTGGACAAAAAGAGATATATTTTTCCTATTAAGTCTTAAACAACTTCATCAAGATTCGATTATCTATGGATCATACAGATCGACCATTTAAATTCCAGTCAACAATAGAAAGGCTGATTTAACACTTGTTCAATAAAAACTGGAATATTAACGGTAATTTAAAAATGGAAGGATGTAAACCTCCATTTGGAATAAGGGGATATAGTTTATAGGTAGTGTTTGTGAATCACTAATGGAAACCACTTCAACTTATATATTTTTAGTATTTGAAAAACACATACACTTGTTATTCGCATGTAACAAATACTAAAAACCCTAATGCAAACTAAAACTTGAATATGGAATCAGAACGATTCAATTAAATCGAGATAAAATAACAAATCTTGGTTTTTACATAAATCCCTGAAAGTTAAACAAATACATAAAAGCAAATTAAAACACAAAACCCTTTTAACAGAAAAAATAAAAAAAGGCTCTGGATAAATCCAGAGCCTTTTTAAAAAAACCTTAACAAATTCTATAGCTTCAACATCTTCTTCGTCGCTGTAAAACCTTTTGTCTCCAACTGGTAATAATATACTCCAGCTTTTTGCAGGTTTGAAAGCTCGATGGTATTCATGCCTGCGGCAAAATCTCCATCGATACGCTCAATCACTTTTCCATCTACATTGGTTACCGTCAATACCGCTTTGCCTGATTCTGCCAGGTTGAAACGAATAGCCGTTTGTCCATTGAATGGGTTAGGTGTATTTTGGTATAGGATGTTTTGTGCAGCAATTGAATTATTGAAGTTTATTGCTATGTCTTCTATGCCGTTTTCGGTATAAGCTTCCGCTTTAGTGACTGCAGAACTTATCGAAACTGCACTACTTACATTCAAGTCTGATTCAGCAGTAAATCGAACGCGAATCAGTTCCTCACCCTGTAGCTCTGTTATACTCGCTTCGTTCCAACTGATCGCTAGCTTTCCATCATGGATCGCAATATGCTCGTCCTGAATCAAAGCAGACTCCAACGACTCGAATGTCAATCCTTCATGCTCCAGAGTAAACTGAAGTCCTGAAACCGCAACATCTGCACGGAGATCCAATATAAGCTCCTCGCCTGCCACTACTGATTTATCCTCAGTATCCAGGTAGATCGTAGAACCTGTTCTTGCTTCCGCTGGTGCATTGAAGTTTGCTTGTACTGATCCATTTACGTCACCGATCTTCACACCGATAAAGTCTGTATTTGGATAGTCAGCGTCTATGTTGTTGTAGTTTACAACCTCAGGGAAATCCCA
This sequence comes from Sphingobacteriales bacterium, assembly GCA_900299495.1. GTDB lineage: Bacteria > Bacteroidota > Bacteroidia > Chitinophagales > Saprospiraceae > AM-2324. The sequence continues at coordinate 416 of OMKD01000328.1, read as the reverse complement.
TGGATTCGCAGGATCTGTAAATACATGTGCTGCATCTACAAATCTCCAGGAAGTATTATTCGGAAATGCATCCGTCATTTGAAGAATAACCATTCGAATAGCTACTAAATCTAAGGTTGAAATCGAGTTACTTCTGTTTGCATCCGCAGCAATCAACTGATAAGGTGTATCCAAATCGTTCATTCCTAAAATATGCTGCGTAATCAATACCATATCGAAGGTTGTCACTCCATTAGAAGTCTCATCATCTAAATCTGGTGCTATCGAGTAATCACCTCCGTAAGGTAATTCAAAGTTGAAGTAACCATCAGCTCCAGTTGTCTGCTCGTATTCACCAGAATTCACATCTACTGTTGCTCCTTCTATCGTTTCACCATTTTCAGTAATCAATGTACCTGCTACAGTCAGTGGCGCCT
>OMKD01000327.1 GCA_900299495.1 Sphingobacteriales bacterium | reverse complement strand
CCTAAAAAGAAACACGGAAATATTCCGTTATAATAGATAAATTTAAAAGACCCTTTTTTTCGAGAGGGTCTTTTTTTATATGATGAAAAAAAATATGTATTTTTTGGCCCTCGAAAACCATTTAGTATAAGAAAAAGAACATTTGGTCGTTCAATAAGAAACGTAAATCTAAGTTGTCCTATGTTAAAGCATTTGTTTGTTGTTGTTTTTATGGGTTTTGGACTACAGTCCGTATGTGCTCAAATAGAAGAAAAATCCGGAGAGAAAGTTATCGGTATTTCAGATCAGGAAAAGATCGAGGAAATGATGCTGGTCCTAGAGGAAATTGGAACAAGTTCTAAAGAACTTATGCGCGAACAGAGTCTGAAAAGTTATATGATGCCTAATCGTAAGTCACCGGAAGAACAGCGCAATAATGCATACATGGTGGCAACCTGTATGGAGTTTTATGTGAATTTCAATTCAAACTTCAAAGTTAACTTGTCTCCTGATTTTATGGCTATACAAGGTGGTATTACTTATAAGGATCTATTAGTAAACTTAGTAAAAATGGGTACCGTCAACGCTGCTATCTTTCCTTATGGTAGTCAGTATTTGAATGAAGCTGTCAATTCGACAAAACGATATCAGGCTGAAAATTATCTGCACATCTTCAGACCAGATATTAGCTCCAGGCAAAAGATCTTTGAATTGAGAAAAGCACTTATGCGGGGTAATCCGGTTATGTTGGATATAAAGGTAGATGAGTCTTTCCTTAAGCTCTCGAATACCTCAGCATGGTCGTATACCGGAACAGGAGGCAGTACCGTTCAGCCTCTTATTGTGACAGGATATTCAGAGGAACGAAAAGCTTTTGAAGTGACAGGCGCTTATGGGAATAAGTGGGGAAGAGATGGCTATGCCTGGATCAGTTATGATGATATGGGTGATTTAGCAGAAAACGCCTATGTTCTTGTTGTTCAACGGTAAGAATATATAGTAAAGAAATATAAAAGCTCGCCAAATTGGTGAGCTTTTTTTATGTCAGCTTTCAAACCTATGGGAAAATTTAATTAGGAAAAAAAGACATATACACTTAAATTAAATCCTGTCAGAAAAAAAATCTACAATTCTGAACTCATCTTTGCTGCATAAACAAACCTACCAGTAAATATTCTTACTGTAAGATTCTCAAGACTTATTAATAATACACCAAACAAATGAAAAGAGGATTACTAATACTTTGTTGTTTAGTTGTCTTTTCTTGGAAAGTTAATGCCCAAAATGCGTTTAAGCAAATACACAAAAGCTATGAATTTGGGTGGTTTTCAGGAATATCGAATTACTCTGGCGAGTTAAGGCAATTAAGATTTGAAGCTCAGAATAGTGAGTTCGCTTCAGGACTATTCTTTCGATATAATTTTAGCAATAACTTATCTTATAAGACAAGTGTCTATCACGGAAAACTTCGTGGATCAGATAGTCAATATTCAACCCTTAATATTTCAAATAGAAATCTAAGCTTTGAAACAGATATCGTTGATTGGTCTCATGTGATTGAGTTTAGTTTCATGGATTTCGGGACAAGGCATGAACGAATTGCAGCACCGTATATCTTTGTGGGTATTTCCGGTTTTTACTTTAATCCAAAGACTTATTATGAAGGACAATGGATTGAATTACAACCCTTGGGTACTGAAGGTCAGGGTTTGCCTGGGAATCCTTCAAAATACAATAGAGTTCAGGCATCCATCCCTTTTGGACTGGGTTTCAATATAAAAGTTGGTGAACAAAGAGATGTTGTAATCGGCTTTGAAGTTGGGTTCCACAAAACCTTTACAGATCATCTAGATGATATTGGCGGGGCATATCCTGTAAAGGATCAATTTGAACAAATGGATGAACTTTCTAGAGCCATGAGCTATAGGGGAGTTGAACTTTCTAATCAGACGATTGACGATTTTCCAGGTGGACAAGCCAGAGGGAACTCCAATCAATTTGATAGCTTTTTCTTTGGTGGAATCTGCATCAGTAAACATTTCAAAAAATACGTTTCCAGTACTAGACCTAAAAAGGTGAAAGGCAAAAAAATAATCTTGTAGATTTAAGTGGTATGATTTTTTTTAGTATATTTAAAAATTCCTAATGAACTGTAAGCTGATTCTTTAGCAAAAAACTCTATGCGGTTTTACGTTCTCTTATTTTTAATATTCTACTTAAATCAAACCTCCCTAGCAAAAAGATATTACGTGAGTCCTGAAGGTTCAGGCAGTGGTAGCTCCTGGAGTGACAGTAGTTCAGACCTTGCAGGCATTCTGGATGCTACTATATTTGGTGACGAAGTTTGGGTGGCCATTGGCACCTATACCCCGACTCAAGACACCGATCGATCTTCATTCTTTAGACTAAAGGATGGAGTTTCTCTTATTGGTGGATTTTTAGGCTTTGAGCAGTCTGCAGTAGAAAGAGACCCTAAAAATGGTAAAAGTATTTTAAGCGGTGAAATAGGGGAAGTAGGGAAAGCCGATAATTCATATACCATATTGTTTTCCGAAAACATAAGTCACGCAACTTTAATCGATGGATTTGTGATCTCTGATGGTAATGCAGACTTCGATGCCAATAGTCATTCTTCTCCTTTAACCTGCGGGGCAGGATGGTATAATCGATATGATGGTGAAAATGAAGAAGGCTGGCCAATAGTTCGAAATGTAAGTTTTTTGAATAATGTTTCGCTTTACGGTGCAGCTGTATATGGTGAAATAGAAAATTATTCTTCTTTTGAAGTTTTTTTTTCGAATTGTGTGTTTGATAATAATGAGGCCTACTATTTTGGAGGTGCATTTTACATGGATGGTGATTTCAATGATATGGGGAATATTGAATTTAAAGATTGTACCTTTACCAATAATAATGCAATGAATGGAGGATGCTTGTCTATCATAACAAAGTCAGAAAAACCAAATATTAAAATACTAAGTTGTATATTTAACTCAAATTGTGCCATTCTCAATGGAGGAGCTATATATTGTCCGGTGCGATTAGAATCGAATAATGAAATAAAGTATGACAATTCCAAGTTTATTGATAATTGTCCAAGAAATATAAATTAAGTATTCATCCAAGACAATACAATTACTACTTTTTAGGATGAATTACTTTAGGCGCTTAGGCGCCTTTTTTTATGCTGTTGATTGTGTAATTTGATAGTTTAATTGCATAAATTATACCAAATAGAATATTTGAAGACTGCAAAAGACATACTAAAGCAATATTGGGGCTTTGAT
>OMKD01000326.1 GCA_900299495.1 Sphingobacteriales bacterium | reverse complement strand
TCACAAGTGAAATGCTTGGTGGTCAGCTTTCTGAAGAAAGTGTTGAACTCTTGCAACAAACCTCCAATGGAAATCCATTCTATATTGAGCAACTTATAGAATATTACCGTTCTAATAAACTGCTCAGTCTTGAAAATGATACTTGGAAGGTACAAGAAGGAGATATCAAGTTAAATAATAACATCAACTCTCTATTAATTGCAAAGGTTGATAACCTAAGTACCTATGCAAAAGAGATGTTAAAAGCAGCTGCTGTAATTGGAAGAGAATTCGAACATTCGGTTTTGGAAGAGGTGCTTAAAAACAAAACTTTATTCGAAGATCAGGAAACCTATGACAACCTAAAATCAAGCCTCAGAGAAGCTGAAAACAACAATATCATTCGAAATACGGGTAAAGGAAGATACATTTTCAAACACTCGATGCAGCATGAGGTAATCTACGAAATGCAATTGCATACGCGATTAAAAGCATTACATGAAGTCATTGCCGATTCAATAGAACGCATTTTCCAAACTCGTCTTCAACAACGATTCGTAGATCTGGTTTTCCATTATGAAAGAGCTGAAATCACCGAAAAAACTAAGGAATACTTACTGAAATCAGGTGATTTCTTCAAAGATAATTTCCAAAACAATCAAGCCTACCAATACTACAAAAGGCTACTTGATATCGTAATCAATGATGAGGATTATGCAGCCCATTTTAAAGCATTAATCCGAATAGGAGAAATATTGCAAATCATTGGTAAATGGGATGATGCTGGGGAGACCTATGGAGAAGCTTTAAGGCTATCTAAAAAACTAAGTTCCAAAACACTTATGGGTAGAGCCAATAATTCATTGGGTTACCTGCATTTGTTATTAGGAAACTACAGAGATGCTGAATATTATTTCGATAAGGCTATTGAATTATTCAGCTTGATCAATGATAAAATTGGTGCTTCTAAAGTTTCCGGAAACCTTGGCTTGCTATACTTTAGAAAAGCTGAATACAAAGAAGCCGAGATTCATTTTATTAATAGTCTTCAACGTAGTAAAGAAGTAGGCTATCGAGATAAAAATGCTCAAATCGTAGCAAATCTGGCATTGACCTATATGAATCTGGGAGACTACGATCGGGGTATTAAATATCTTGACGAGCAAATTGTAGAATGTACTGCTTTGGGAGATAAGACCGGTATTGCAAACCTCTCTATCAACAAAGGAATCCTTCTCACTGAAAAGGGCGAAAACGAACGCGCACAAGAGTCTTTAGAAATCGGTATAAAACTTGCAGAAGAGCTGGATAATAAACGACTAAAAGCGATTGCAACAGGAAGTTTAGGGAGCCTTCACGAGCAAAAAGGCTATTACAAAATGGCCATGAACTTTTACGAAAAAGATCTTAAGCTAACACAAGAGCTTGGTGACAAGCAAGGAATATCCATTGCTTTAAATCTGATTGGAAATCTTCAAAGTAAGATGGGTGAATTTGATTTAGCCATAACAACCCTAGAAGAAGCTATTAGCCTTTCTGAAAAACTGGATTACAAGAAAGGAAAGGCAAAGGCTGTAAATACGCTTGGAGATGTTTATTACTTCTTGAAAGACTATCAAAAAGCCCTTAAGTACTACGATCAAGCGATTGAGCTGACAAAAATCACTCAAAACCAATTGGTACTTGGACAAAGTCTATACGAAAAGGCTCTTGTATTACTGGAAACTAAGCAGTATCAAGAGATGCCGACTATTTTGGAAGAGGCAACTTCTATTGCATACAAACTGGAAAATCGCCAGCTGCTGTTCGATCTAAGTTTAACCAAGGCCACCTATCTAATCCAAATAGATCAAAAAGACGATGCAATTCGCATTATTGAAGATTTAGAGCAAGCGAAATTAAAGGCAGAGAATAAAGGTCATTTACTCTACGTTAAGTATTTGATTCATGGTGCAGAGGAATTGAAATCAGAAGCACTATCCATATTACAGACCTTATATAAGGTCACACCTGATTACAGCATTAAAATCAAAATTGATGCCCTGAAATCCGGAGCAATCATATAGCTATGAAAAAACATTTTCTACTTCTACCTTTGGTATCCAGTATCCTCTTTTCCTGCAAAAGCCAATCGGATTATAATTATCCTATTCCATATAATCTAAATGAAGCTAACCTAAAGCTAAAACTGGATGATGAACTCAATGAAATTTCAGGAATAAGCCTTACAGAAGATGGCAAGCAGATCATTGGTGTTGCCGATGAAAAAGGTATACTTTACTTTTTAGATGCCTCAACTGGGGAGATCCTAAAAAGACTTGAATTCCATAAAGATGGAGACTATGAAGATGTAGAGCTTGTAGGTAATGATTTGTTTGTGCTAAAAAGTTCTGGAACCCTGTACCTGGTGAAAGATATCATGAACACAGAATCAGGAGCATTCGAAAAATTCAATACAGCCCTTGAGATCAGTAACGATGTTGAAGGCTTGTGCTATGATAAGAAAAATGGCCAGCTTCTATTGGCTTGCAAAGCTTCACCCAAATTAGATGAGCCTATAACTTTGAAAGAACAGGATAGAGCGGTTTATAGCTTTGATTTAAACACTAGTACATTGAACGAATCAAACCCTGTAATTATCAGCCGAAAAGACTTTCAGGAATTTGTATTAGCAAATCCTGAGTTACCTAAAGCGGGTAAATGGAAAACACGTTTTGAGGATGAAGCAGAAAATTTTGCCTTTGAACCTTCTGCCATTGCTATCCAGGAGTCTACTGGTAATTATTATGTGCTCTCTTCTGTAGGAAAGATGCTTGCTGTATTCACGCCAGACTGGAAACTGCATACCCTGATAAAACTGGATAAAAGTAAATTCGTACAGCCAGAAGGAATATGTTTTGACCAATCAGAAAATCTTTATATTTGCAACGAGGGCAAGACAGGAAATGCCATTATCTATAAATTTGAAAGAAAATAAAGCAACAGGAAGATAATTATGCCTTTGTTTTTGTTTATTTCATAGATAATATTGAATATTTGCCTAATTATTAGATCGATAAAAAAATAGTATTTAAATACTACGAATTAATATGAGCATAGTTGAAATGAAAGTCCCTGTAATTGGGGAATCAATAACTGAAGTTACCCTTTCTCAATGGTTAAAAGAGGAAGGAGAATATGTGGAATTGGATGAGCCGATTTGTGAATTCGAATCCGACAAGGCAACCTTAGAATTTCCAGCGGAAGCAGCGGGTATCCTAAGATATGTTGCTGCGGAAGGAGACGATCTTGAAATTGGTGCTCTTGTTGCCAAAATCGAAGTAACAGGTGAAAAACCTGCTGCCAAAGAAGAGGCAAAGCAAGAAGAAAAAGTAGAAGAGCTTGTTGCTGAAGCACCAGCTGTTCAAACATCAAACTATGCTACTGGTCACCCTTCGCCAGCTGCAGGAAAGATTCTTTCAGAAGCAAATATTGATCCTGCTACTGTAAACGGAACAGGTAAAGACGGTAGAATTACTAAAGCAGATGCTGAAAAAGCAGCTGCTGATAAGCCTGCAAGTCCTGCACCAGCTGCTAAGAAAGAAGCTGCTCCAGCACCTGTGGCTAAGCCAACTGCTTTTTCTAGAACGGAAAACAGAAAGAAAATGAGTCGTATGCGTCGTACCATCGCTAAGCGTTTGGTATCTGCGAAGAATAATACGGCAATGCTTACAACATTCAACGAAGTGGATCTAAGTGAGATTATGAAGCTTCGTAAAAAATATCAAGAAAAATTCGTTGAGAAGAATGGTATCAAGCTTGGATTCATGTCTTTGTTCGCAAAAGCATGTGCTAAAGTATTAATGGAAATGCCAGATGTAAATGCTCAAATCGATGGTAATGATCTAATCTACCACGATTATGCAGACATTTCATTTGCAATCTCAACGCCGACAGGTCTTGTTGTTCCTCCAATCAAAAACGTTGAGTCAAAAGGATTCGCTGATATTGAGAAGGAATTGAAAGGACTTGCTGGAAAAGCAAGAAACGGTGAACTTACCCTTGAAGAAATGACAGGTGGTACATTTACTATTACAAACGGTGGCGTATTCGGATCTATGATGAGTACACCAATCATCAACGAACCTCAGTCTGCAATTCTGGGTATGCACGCAATCAAAGAGCGTCCGGTAGCAGTAAACGGTGAAGTGGTGATTCGACCAATGATGTACTTGGCACTATCTTACGATCACAGAGTTATTGATGGTAGTACATCAGTTACCTTCCTTGTAAAAGTGAAAGAATTACTGGAAGATCCAATCACATTATTCATGGATCTTTAATCAATAAAAAAAGCCTCAAACAAAATTGTTTGAGGCTTTTTTATGCTTTATAGTTTAGAATAAGCTTTCGATTACTTGCTCTTCTGTAATACCTTCCGCTTCCGCCTGGAAGTTTCGCACGATACGGTGTCGTAATACATATTTAGCTACAGCCTGTACATCTGAAATATCTGGTGAATATTTTCCTCGAATTGCAGCATGACACTTAGCACCGATTACTAAATATTGTGACGCACGTGGTCCAGCACCCCAGCCAATATATTTATTGACCATATCCGTTGCTTTATCTGTTCCTGGTCTTGTCTTCACAACCAAACCTACCGCATACTCCATAACATTATCCGATACAGGAATCTTACGAACCAATTGCTGGTAGTACATGATCTGTTCAGCACTTAGCACAGAACTGATTTTCTCTTCTCCAACACCAGTCGTACCTTTTACCACCTGAATCTCCTCCTCATACGAAGGATAATCCAATGGAATATTGAACATAAAACGGTCCAACTGTGCTTCAGGTAATGGATAAGTACCTTCCTGCTCAATTGGGTTCTGTGTTGCAAGTACAAAGAATGGAGCCGGCAAGATATGTCCGGTACCAGAAACCGTTACACTGCGCTCCTGCATTGCCTCAAGTAAAGCTGCCTGCGTTTTAGGAGGAGTACGGTTGATCTCATCTGCCAAAACGATATTTGCAAATACAGGTCCCTTGTTAAACTTAAACTGTCTGTCATCACCTAAGACCTCAGAACCCATAATGTCTGAAGGCATAAGGTCCGGCGTAAACTGAATACGCTTAAAATCAAGGTCTAATACTTCTGAAATAGTACTTACCAGAAGTGTCTTTGCAAGTCCGGGTACACCTACCAGTAAACTATGTCCATTACTGAATAATGAAATAATAACAGCCTCTACCACCTGCTCTTGTCCGATAATCTTTTTACCAATCTCTTTTTTCAATCTCTGAAAATCACTGGCTAAACCATCAATTGCAGCGGCATCATTCTTATACGTTGTCTCCATATTAAGGTGTACTTCTTTTTTGCGTTGAAAGATCTTTTTCTGAACGGAAAAACCCAGAAAAAATTTTAATTAATTAAGCAATTCCCATTCTGCACCTTCCTTACCATCTTTGATTTGAACACCAGCAGCTTTCAGACTATCACGAATCTTATCAGCAGTACCCCAATCCTTATTGCTTCTTGCATCCTTACGAATATCGATCACTAAATTCATTACGCCATCCAGTACTTTAATACCTTCTGAGCCCCCTTCTTCCATCTGATCGATCAATCCGAATATATCAAAAACAAATACTTTGAAAGTATGTTGAAGTCTGTTTAATGTTTCTGAGCCGATTTGATCCATAGCGATCTTTCCTTCCTTAAAAGAATTGATCTTAGGAACGATCTCAAACAATCTTGCCAAGGCCTTTGGTGTATTGAAATCATCATTCATCTCTGCAAAAGCTGCATCGATCATTTCATTGATTTCTTTATCCATAGCACCTTCAGAAGCATCCGTTTTCAGGTTCTGCAATGCTCTATTACCATCCATCAAACGCTTGAATCCCTTCTCTGCAGCAAGTAGTGCATCATCGGTAAGATCCAAAGTACTTCTGTAGTGTGACTGAATCATAAAGAAGCGAATCACCATAGGGCTGTAAGCCTTTGAGATATGTACGCTATCACCTGTGAACAACTCCGTAGGAGTGATTGAATTACCATCACTCTTAGACATCTTCTTACCATTCATCAGAAGCATATTGGTGTGCAACCAATATTTTGCTGGCGTACAAGAACATGAACCTATATTCTGAGCGATTTCATTTTCGTGGTGAGGGAACTTCAAATCATTACCACCGCCATGGATATCAAAGTGCTTACCAAGGTATTTAGTACTCATTGCTGAACACTCTAAGTGCCAGCCTGGAAATCCTACTGACCAAGGCGAATTCCAACGCATGAGGTGATTTTCATCTGCTTTGATCCAAATCGCAAAATCAGATGGATGCTTTTTCTCGCTTTGATTTTTCAAATCTGAACGAGTTTCCACAAGTAGGTCTTCAATCTTTCTACCAGAAAGATCTCCATAGCCTTTGCCATCATCAACAAGCTTCTTCGTATCAAAATATACGGATCCGTTTTTCACATAACCATAGCCATTATCGATAATAGATTGCACCATCTCGATTTGCTCTATGATATGCCCTGTAGCTCTAGGCTCTATAGACGGACTTTTAGTATTGAAAATGCGCATCATGTCATGGAATCCTACGGTGTACTTGTGAGCGACCTCCATTGGTTCCAGTTTTTCAAGTCTTGCGCGTTTTGCCATCTTGTCTTCAGCACCTGTATCAGCATCTCCTTCCAAGTGGCCAACATCGGTAATATTTCTAACGTATCTAACCTTGAATCCAAGATTCAGTAAATAACGATATATGATATCAAAGCTCACGAAAGTTCTACAATTACCAAGATGTACATCACTGTATACTGTGGGGCCACAGACATACATTCCTACATAACCTTCAGTTATCGGGTCAAAGACCTCTTTCTCCCCTTTCATGCTATTGTAAACATGTAAAGATTGTTCCATGAATATGTGCTTTTGGTATTATAAAAGAATAGTTACAAATGTAAACATAATCAATACAATCATTCTACCTGTAACTTAGAAAAAATTGCAAAATGATCGGAAAAAGTCGGTTTTATACGTTTATACTCCAATTGATCTAATCCTTTGTCTGCTAATATATAATCAATTCGCAATGCAGGAATCACTCCATTATAGCTTGTTCCTATACCAGCCCCCCTTTTTGTAAAACCATCCTGTACTTTATCAGAGTTCATTAAATGCTTATAAACATAGGACATTGGTTGATCGTTGAAGTCTCCACAGATAATAACGGGATATGGACAATCATCTATATGCTTACGCAGTTTCTTTACCTGTTTGGACCGAATAACCACGGCCTGCTTATACCTGGACATGATTCTTCTGATCAGGGTTTTATCCGAATAGCGATTTTCATTGACCACTACCTCAGCATCTGAAGAAATTTTATTCGATTGAAAATGGACGTTGTAAACTCTGTAAATTTTTCCTTCGATTTTCAGATCAAGGTAAATGCAACTGTTGGTCGTCTTTCCAAAATCCAGCTCTCCTTTACCTGCTACATCATATCTACTCAGTATAACTGTATTCCCAAGATTACTGATCCAACGTTTTTTCATCTCTAAGGCACTTGCAATGGACTTCCAATCACGCTTACCACCTTCCTGAAAACAATATATATCAGCAGCTATCTCTTGCTCATCAAAATACTTTTTGATTGAATTAGGCAAATCAGCAGCTTTGCTATTTAAACCCTTGAATGCACGAACATTATGACTTATGATTTCTATATCAGCTTTATTATCTTCTGCTTTTTTACTCCCATTAAATGCAAAGACTCTTTCTACGGAGGACCATACAACGAATACGCAGAGCAAGGATAATAATCCATACCATTTCTTACGATAGAACCACAAAAAGGCAATGATGAAATTTCCGAGAATAACAAAGGGCCAGAAAAGACCAAGGAAGGCAGCAGGCCAGAACCTTGCAGGATCTATAGAACTAAATAAATAGATGAACAGAGTAAATACAATAAGCCCCAAGTTCATCCAACGCAGAAGCTTTTTCATTTGTAGTACTTAGTTGTCTTTCTTAGAGGCAATAAATAAGGTCTCCTTTTCTTCTTCAGTCAATTGATCATAACCGACTGCCTTGATCTTATCCAAAATGCGATCCACTTCTTCTTGCAGATCAACATCGGTATCTAGATTTCCCGATCCTTTCCTAGCTGGCTTTTTGATACCTGCTTTATTGTATATAACCTTTGCCTTAAAAGACTCTTTTCTTTTCTTTTCCTTGATTGGAGAATTAATGCCATCTACCCAATTGATGATTGGCCTGGCCAAATCTATTCCACGACTTTGCATTAAGAAGATATAAAATAAACCAAATGCAGCACCTCCGAGGTGACCAATACTTCCTCCCCAGTTACTTCCACCTTGAGCTACGGAAAACAAATCAATCAGAATAAAGGCTAGTACAATATATTTCAAGCGAACCCTACCCAATAGAATTAGCCTTATCTCAAATTCTGGTGCCACCATACCTGCAGCAGCAACAACACCCATTATCGCTCCAGATGCTCCTAATGCTATACCTCCCATACCTACCAAGTTGGTCGCTAGCAAGTAGAAGATAGCGGAACAAAGCCCTGCCATGATATACAATGGAAATACTCTCGAGTCACCTAATAAATCCCCGGTAATCCTTCCCAAAAAGAAAAGGATAAGCATGTTGAAGAGTATATGAAAGAAACCCTGATGGAAAAACATATGGGTTATAAATACCCAGGGATGCTTAAGGTCAAAAATGAAGTCTGCATTAAGAGCCACATACATTTTTATCAATGACTCTGATATCGCTGCATCTGGACCTACCGATAAATTGAAGATTTTTATACCAAGAAAAACAAGGAAAAAGAAAATATAAACAGCAACGTTCACAATGATAATCTTATCAAGTGAATTTCCTGTTCGAATATAATATTCTATGTCCCTGTATATTGATTTAAACATCTAAAATTTAATTAAAACGAGAACCGTATTTTCTCCAATATAATATAAGCAAGTATCCGAATAATGCTCCACCTAAATGGGCAAAATGTGCCACACCGTCATTCGCATTACCAAGGCCCATAAATAACTCTAAACCAGCATAGATTAGCACAAAATATTTTGCACGGATTGGAATTGGTGGTATCAAAAGCATGATTTGCATATTAGGATACAAATAAGCAAAAGCCACTAGTACTCCAAATACCGCACCGGATGCTCCCCAGACTAATCCATAACTACTAGCACCAAAATAAGTTACCTCTATATACCAAACGATTAGATGCGTTATCATTGCACCAAAACCTGTAAAAAGGTAAAAGAATAAGAATTTTTTCTGTCCCCAGACTCTTTCAATATGCGGTCCAAACATAAAGATGGCAAACATATTAAAAAACAGGTGAGAGAAATTGGAGTGCATAAACATATGTGTCACCGTCTGATAGGGACGGAAAAAGTCACTAAATGGATACCACAAACCCAAAGCTGATCGATTACCGAATGGCTCGATTAGCAATAGCTTATCAAAAATAACTTGTGCCCCAAAGAACATCAATATATTTATGATCAAAAGGTGCGATACTATTCTAGTAATATTTAACATGCCTTGAATTCATTTATTATAATTACCTCTTCCGAGAGAAAAGGTTTAAAATTTTGGACAAGTTTATCGAATTAAAAGACCTACATAGGAATTTTACCAGATTCGAACATTGCTGCAATCTCATCCATATCTAAAGAGATAACGCAAGTATTTCCTCTAGGACTCTTAAATGGCATAGAACAAGCAAAAAGCTGATCCACTAAGCCTTTCATCTCTTCTAAGCTTAGGCGCTTACCTTTTTTTATACTTGAAGAATAGGCCATAGAAATAGCGATATTCTCTCTGTATTCCACACTCAAATCCTGATTTTCCTTGAATTGATCAATCAAGCCGTGAATAAGATCTTCTTCATTGACAGAAGCATCCATATCTGCAGGAATACCATGGATTACAAAAGTATTATTGCCTAAATCACTAATCTCAAAACCAAGTACATTTATTTCATGCAGTATGCTCTTTAAAACCTCTGCATCCCCCTGGTTCAACTCAATCGTTGTCGTAAACAACTTCTTTTGAACACTTAGCTCTTGCTCTTCCAATAGATCCAGATATCGCTCAAACATAATCCGCTCTGAAGCAGCTTGCTGATCAATTAGCATAAATCCAGACTTCGTCTGACAGCCTATATACCTGTTATGAATTTGGAATAGCTTCTTGGATTGACCTTCATCTTTTATGGGTGCATCATCATTGCTTGAGGAAGAAAGCGTAACAGATTCCTGTTCCCCTTCAAATATACCCTCATCAAAACTTTCCTGCTCAGAGAATCCTCCTTGAAAATCAATTGGATCAGAAGATTCAAAACCGAAATCAAGTTCACCCCCCTCAAAAGTAGACCCTCCGGATTGTTGAAAACCTGGGCTAGCTCCTTCGTCACCGTTTTCATCACCAAAAAGGCCCTGATATATTTTTTCCCAATTCTCCAGATTATTTTCATCCCGCTCAGTGCTAAAATCTCTGGCAATTGGGCTCTGTTCATCTGTATATCCTCCACCTGTGAAATCTGAGCCCGGTTGTTGGCTAGATGGCTGCTCTGCTTCAAATGCAAAAGCATTATCACGTTCAAAATCCAATGAAGGAGTGATACTATTCTGCCCTAAGGCATGACGGATAGATACCTTCAAGTAATTATATACTAACTTCTCATCCTCAAACTTGATTTCCTGTTTCGTAGGATGTACGTTAACATCAATATGCTGAGGATCGATATCTATGAATATACAGTAGAAAGGAAAATATTCCTTTGGAAGTAAATTATCGTAAGCAGATATGATCGAATGATTCAGATAGCTGGATTTTATAAATCGATCGTTCACAAAGATGTACTGATCACCTCTTGATTTCTTCGAGAAATCAGGCTTACCTATAAATCCAGAAACTTTCAGAATATCGGTCTCTTCACCAACCGGAACCAATTTTTCATTAGAAGTCGCACCAAAGATACCAACCAGGCGCTGTCTTAGATTACCTCCAGTAAGATGATATTGCTCCATATTATTATGGTGCAAGGAAAAGAACACATCCGGATTAGCAATTGCGATCCTCAAAAACTCATCAATAATGTGGCGCATTTCCACATTATTGGTTTTAAGGAAATTCCTTCTTACTGGAACATTATAAAAAAGATTCTTCACCATTGTATTGGTGCCAACCACACATTGGCAAGGATCGATAGACTTCAATTCAGAACCTTCAATAACTAGTTTATTTCCCAGTTCATCAGCATGTCTTCTTGTCTTTAACTCTACTTGAGCAATCGCGGCTATAGAAGCCATTGCCTCTCCTCTAAAACCCATGGTACGGATATAGGATAAGTCCTCCGTTTGCCTGATTTTTGAGGTTGCGTGCCGTTCAAATGCCATACGGGCATCCGTCGCAGACATTCCACTCCCATTATCAATAACCTGAATCAGCGTCTTACCCGCATCTTTTATAATCACCTTAATATCCATAGCACCGGCATCAATGGAGTTTTCCATTAATTCCTTAACCACAGAAGCAGGTCGCTGTACTACCTCACCGGCAGCAATTTGGTTAATAATAGCATCGGGTAGAAGCTGTATCAAATCAGCCATATAATAGTGTATCTTTTAAGTCTTCTAGTTTAGCGAAGTACTCTTATCCAAGACCTCTGTCAACATCGGAAGGTATCTAACCAATACCAAATAAGTGATCATCAACAAAACGATAAGCAGCACCAGCATTCGTATAAAATACCTGCGCATTTCTTTTTGTCGAATCTTACGTTTTAGCTCATGATCTCCTCTGCGCTTTAGCTTATAGGCCATACGTTTCTTTATGGATTCAGGATCTGACCCCTGCATGTCCTCTAAGTCCTTTACACGCTTCAATACATCCTCTTTTACCGGATCATAATATCTGGTCTCGATGTGAAACTTCTGATTCTTCGCTGTTTTAAGAAAATTGAATATTGCCATTTCATTCCAAATTTACATACTAGATGCAGAAATTAAAACTCTTGGTTGAAACTAATATAAACTAGTTTTTCACATTTCTCAATTTAATCGAATAAAAGTCCGTAACTTCTCGCCATAATGATCTTTATAAACTAAATAGGGTCAGGCTCTCCAGCTTCAAAACCCAATGTTTAGAACTAATATTTCATGCGCATATGCCTTCAAGAATTCTTTTAATTCCAATACTTCTACTTCTGGGTTTAGCCGCTTATTTCACTTTCATGGTGGATGAAGATTATGCTATTTACATGCTAGCTCCAATCATCATAGGAGCAGTTGTATTCATTATGAGCCCTCAAATTGATTGGTACTGGTTTGAAAAGAATCCTCCAAAGCTGGATCCGATGGAGAAGAAATTATTGCTCAAAAAAGTAAAGATCTTTCAAAACTTATCCATCGAGGAAAAAAAGCGCTTGGAAAGCAGAGTAGCGCTGTTCAACTTTTCTAAATCTTATCAGGAAATGGCGATGCCAAATGTTCCTGAAGATCTAAAAATTATGACAGCAATAACCGCTTGTCAATTAACCTTAGGATTTGAAGAATATTTGCTGGAGTCTTATGAGAAAGTAATCGTTTATCCACATCCTTTCCCTAGTCCGCAGTATCCCGAAAACTTCCATATTTGCGAAAGCTTTGAAGAAGATGGAGTTATGCTTTTTGAAGTTAAAAACTTCCTCCACGGATTCATCAAACCTAATCAGTATTTCAACATTGCCTTGTATGAAATATCTCGAGTGGTCAATCGAGAACTTAAGTTAAGCGAACTCTCCTCATTAAGCACCTTAAGTATTGATAACTTACTGGCATTGAGTGGAACAAATGAAGAAGACCTAAAAAAATATATTGGTCTGCCTGAATTGGATGCAAAGGCAATTGCAATGGTTCAATTTATGGAAAATCCTGCTCGAATGCATAAAGTATATCCTGCTTTATTTGAAGAGATTCAGTCCTTGTTGAATTACAAAAAAGAGTGGTTCGAAGGGGTAGTTTAACGCTTGTAGGAGATATCAAAATCCTGCAGGACAGCATCCATGATCTTGTCATCTCCAACAACATATCCGTTCTTCAAGTCATAACCGTAAATCTTTCCAGTCATATTCCAGTAGAAGGATGAGGTTTTTCCTCTAAGGTCCTGAATGAGATCATACATAGGTGTATCCAGTTCTTTTTCAATCATCTTCATCAGAATCAGTCCTTGGGTTCTGGTCAATCCTCTAAGCGGATCTTCAAACTCATTCTTCAAGTCCTTAGATAGCTTTTTGATATACTTCTTACGCTTTCTTGGAGACATGTTATTGGTTGCATACTCCACTTCCTTGAAGATTTTGATAGCGTCCAGCGCATAAGGATATACTTTCAGTGCATATCTTCTGTATTTACGATATAATCTTTTTTCCTCCTGATTCATATTTTGAACCCCTGTCAATTGAAACTCTGTCAACTGAGAAAAGAAAAGCGTATCGCCTTCTTCGGTGATAATCCTGGTCATGATATGACCATTCAAAACAACCTCGTCTACCCTGTCCTGTCCAAACAGAACAGAACTAAGCAAAACGAAAAATACTATTCCTGTAAAACGCTGTAAAACCATATCTACCAAACTTGATTCAAAAGTCTAACGACTAACCTACAGATAAATTTCTTAAGTTTTTATTAAAAAAGGGGGCAAAAATTTGCCCCCATTTGTC
>OMKD01000325.1 GCA_900299495.1 Sphingobacteriales bacterium | reverse complement strand
GAAGGTATGCACTGCGACTTTGCTTGCTTATTGTATAATGATCATGTTAACAATAAACTGAGTGTAGACACGGTGACTACTATTATTAGAGATGCTGTTGAAATCGAAAAGGAATTTGTTACAGAGTCGCTGCCGGTAAATCTAATCGGAATGAATGCTGATCTGATGTGTCAGTACATCGAATTTGTGGCTGATCGTCTACTGGCTGCCTTAAGATGCCCTAAGATCTTTAATGTAGAAAACCCATTCCCTTGGATGGATATAATATCCTTACAAGGAAAAACAAACTTCTTCGAGAAGCGTGTTGGGGATTATCAGAAATCAGGAGTAATGGCTGAAAGAGACAAGCAGGTATTCTCTCTTGATGATGAATTCTAGAGGATTTTTAATCACGTTCAATTAGGATATTATGAGACTACTTAAACACTTTTGCCTAACGTGCATTTTGATTATTTCTTGTGGTGCTGGATTGTCTGCACAGAATTCTTTTGCTAACAAGAAGCTGTCAATTTCCACCAATATTTTATGGGATGCAAATGGATTTTATAATGCAACTATAGCAAGAAGATTCAATGAAGGCAGACATGAATTTCAGTTAAACATTGGAATTGCGACTGCTGACGATGAATCAGATGCTTGGGTAGGGGGAGATAGCGGATACTCTTACTTATGGGATGGTGGCAATGGCCTTTTCCTTACCTACAGAAGATACATTCTCCGTAAAGCCAGAGGTTTATTTGTTCAGGCTCAAGCTAAATTCTTCGCTCCAGACTGGAGTTATAAGGAAAACAGTGGAACTACCTGGACAGCAGTCGATAATGATATGATTTTTAATCCTTCTGCTCATGTTGGTTTTAAGTGGAACATCGGCAAAGGTCGGGTTTTTGTAGCCCCTTTTGTTGGAGTAAACATTAATCGCGGTGATTTCAAATCGCCAACTGGAGTAGTATTAAGAGATGAGGACGGAGAGATATTCGGAGGCGGTGGAGCTGGACCGGACATAGGGCTTAATATTGGATTAAATTTCTAATGCGATCCTAAACGTGTGCATATAAATTGAAGATTAGTTTATCGCAAACAACAATAGTAACCCAAACTTAAATGAGTTTAATTATCCCAAACGCTGCTGAGCAGCAAAAACAAGCAAATAACGGTGCAATGAAAGTATTAAAAAGAAGTGGAAAACATGAAGATGTGAGCTTTGATAAGATCACGGCTCGAATTCGTAAGTTATGTTATGGTCTTAATCAAAACTATATCAATTATATCGAGATTTCTAAAAAAGTAATTCAGGGTCTTTATGACGGGGTTACAACAACAGAACTTGATAATTTGGCGGCAGAAACAGCTGCAACTATGGCTGCGACACATCCAGATTATGCAATTCTGGCTGCGCGTATAGCTGTTTCAAACCTACATAAAAATACAGATAAGTCGTTTTCCAATACTATGGAAAGCCTATACAACTATATCGATCCGAAGACAGGAGAAATGGCTGGATTGATAAGTGATGAGACGATCGAAGTGGTAAGAGCAAATGCAGATAAGTTAGATTCTTCAATCATCTTCGATAGAGATTATGAATACGATTACTTCGGTTTTAAAACCTTGGAGCGCTCATATCTTTTAAGAATGAACGGGCAGATCGTAGAGCGTCCTCAGCATATGATTATGCGTGCTGCAGTAGGTATTCACGGAGAAGATATTGATTCGGCTATCCTGACGTATAACTTGATGTCAGAGAAGTGGTTTACGCATGCAACACCAACACTTTTCAATGCAGGTACACCTAAGCCTCAGTTATCTTCTTGTTTCCTACTATCAATGACAGATGATAGTATCAGTGGAATCTTTGAAACCTTGTCGAGATGTGCTAAGATTTCTCAGTCTGCTGGTGGTATTGGACTATCTATTCACAACGTAAGAGCAAAAGGAGCATATATCAAAGGTACAGGTGGTACTTCTAATGGTATTGTTCCAATGCTAAAAGTTTATAACGATACAGCAAGATATGTTGATCAGGGAGGAGGTAAGCGTAAGGGAGCTTTTGCTATATACATGGAACCTTGGCATGCAGATATTCAGGAGTTTCTTGAATTGAAGAAAAATCATGGTAAGGAAGAGTTAAGAGCACGTGATTTATTCTACGCAATGTGGATTTCAGATCTATTCATGGAGCGTGTTAAGAACAATGAAGACTGGTCACTCTTCTGTCCAAATGAAGCACCTGGGTTACATGATGTATACGGAGGTGAATTCGAAGCACTTTATCACAAGTATGAGCAAGAGGGTAGAGCAAGGTCTACTGTAAAAGCTCAGGACCTATGGTTCCACATACTGGAAAGTCAGATTGAAACAGGTACACCATATATTTTATATAAGGATGCTTGTAACAAGAAATCTAACCAGAAGAACTTAGGTACCATCAAGTCTTCAAACCTATGTACGGAGATCGTAGAATATACAGCTCCAGACGAGGTTGCCGTTTGTAATTTGGCATCTATATCATTATCAAAGTTTGTTGGGGAGGATAACACCTTCGATTTTGACAAACTATACGAAATTACCAGAGTTGTTACCCGCAACCTGAATAAGATCATTGACATCAATTACTATCCAATTCCTGAGGCACGTAATTCAAACATGCGTCACCGTCCGATTGGTATCGGTGTTCAGGGGCTTGCTGATGCATTTATCAAAATGAGGTTCCCATTTGATAGTCCGGAGGCTAAGCAATTAAACAAGGATATTTTTGAAACTATTTACTTTGCAGCGCTTACAGAATCTAATGAAATCGCTAAAGTAGAAGGCGCTTATCAAACATTTGAAGGATCACCAGCTTCTCAAGGTATTCTTCAGTTCGATATGTGGAATGTAACCCCATCCGATCGTTGGGATTGGAATACATTACGTTCTAGCGTTATGGAAAAAGGAATGCGTAATAGTCTTCTTTTAGCTCCAATGCCTACTGCATCGACTTCTCAAATCTTAGGAAACAACGAATGTTTTGAGCCATTTACTTCGAACATCTACAGCAGACGTACACTTTCGGGTGAGTACATCATCGTGAATAAGTATCTGTTAAAAGATCTTGTAGGTCTTGGTCTCTGGAATGAAAGTATGAAGCAACGCCTTATGGCTGCTAATGGATCTATTCAGGCATTTGATGAAGTTCCTGCTGAGATCAAAGAGATCTACAAGACTGTATGGGAAATTAGCCAGAAAGTCGTAATTGATATGGCAGCTGATCGTGGAGCTTATATCTGTCAGAGTCAGAGTATGAACCTATTCCTTGAGAATCCTAACTTCTCGAAGCTATCTTCAATGCACTTCTATGCATGGAATAAGGGACTTAAGACAGGTATGTACTACCTAAGATCTAAGGCTGCAGTCGATCCGATTAAATTTACAGTGGAACAAAATCTTCAGGCTAACCGTGTATCCAAGAACGGTTCTGGAGAAACGAATATCGAAAGTACTCAGTTAAATAACGAAACTTCTGGTTTTGATATGAATTCAAATCTGGAAATGAAGACAGAGGATGCACCGCAGGTTTGTAGCCTGGATGATCCTGACTGCTTGATGTGTGGCAGTTAAAAAATTATTTATATCGTTCAATAATCATCGTGTCGGGCTCTTTTCTTGGGAGGGCCCGATTTTTTTTATAAAAAATACAATACCTAATTTTTTTATGTATAAGTAAATTAGGTATATTCATGTTATGAAGACAAAAAGTTATTTATCAGGAACAATTTCCTCGATTATTCTGGCCCAGTTGAAAGCGAAAGGGACAATGTATGGATATGAGATTTGTCAAAAGGTCAAAGACCTAACAGAGCAGGAGATTCAATTGACTGAAGCTGCTATATATCCTTCTTTACACAAGCTAGAGAAGAGTGGAATCATCTTTTCATTTAAGGAAAAGGTAAATGGTCGAACCAGAAAGTATTACCAATTGGTAGAAGGAAAGGAGTCACTGGTTGATGCACAAATAAATGAACTGATTCGATTTACTGAGCATTTGCGTACCCTTTTAAATCCTTCTAGAGTATGATTGAGCAACTGTTAAGGAGACAACTAAAAGCTGCTGGATTGCGAAACAGGCATTTACAATCTGAGATGCTGGATCATTTCATGTGCAGCTATGAAGATTATTTGGAAAATGGATATCAATCTTCCGAGGCATTGGAAGCAGTAATAAAAGAAATAAACACCAACGACCTGGGTTCAATGAACCGATCTTATTTGATTCTTAATTTAAAAAGTAATGTACACATGAATGTATTATGTTTTTGCTTTGCTTCCGTATTGGCAATATTTGGCTTTGGGCAATTTTTTGATCAAGATCCACCTTCCATGGTCCCGGTAAAAAATGGCGAAATCGTTTCAAGTTTTGGCATGCGTATGCATCCGATCAAGCAGGTTGAAAAAATGCATTATGGTATTGATATTAAGGCAGAGGAAGGTGCCAAAGTGTTGTCTCCTGAGTATGCCGTGGTCAAAGAGACAGGCTATCATACCAAGAAAGGGAACTACATTGTTCTTAGTCACGATGAAGTATATGAAACCCAATTTTACCATTTAAAAGATATCGTGGTAAGTGTGGATCAAAAAATAGCTAAAGGCATGGTTATCGGAACCGTTGGATCCACAGGTGCATCCATGAGGCCTCATTTGCATTATGAGGTTCTAAAAAATGGCAAACGGGTGAATCCAAAGGATTACTTATAGTCTTTTACAAGTTGATCATACAAAGCAGCCATTCCAATGGTTGCTTTGTCATTTATGGCTGTAATACGATCAGCAGGCAAGCCTGCCATATTGGTACTTGCTTTAGGGTCTATGTAGTAAACAGGAGCATTTGGTGGAGCAAATTGATAAAGACTTGCAGCTGGATAAACTTGCATAGAGGTACCAATTATGATAACGATATCTGCACCGGCACATTCCATAGCAGCAGGTTCTATCATAGGAACATCCTCTCCAAACCAAACCACATGCGGTCGAAGCTGACCTCCCTTTGGGCATAAATCTCCGGTCTGGACATCGTCTTCCCAATACTCGATAAAATCAGGATCTATGGTTGATTTGATTTTTCTAAGCTCCCCATGTAAATGAATAATATTTGAAGATTGAGCGCGTTCATGCAGGTCATCTACATTTTGTGTAATAACAACTACCTCAAAATGGTCTTCAAGCTTTTTGATGTAATGATGGGCATCATTGGGCTCTACAGTGCGCAGACTTGCTCTTCGTTGATTATAAAATTGTTGCACAAGATCTGGATTACGTGCAAATCCTTCTGGCGTAGCTACATCCATTATATCATGACCTTCCCACAATCCATTGGCATCTCTAAAAGTGGGTACGCCACTTTCTGCACTAACTCCAGCTCCGGTAAGAACGACAATCTTTTTCATATATTTGGTTTGATTTAAGTTTGTCTCAAGATTATAAAAAAATACAGATGTCAAAAGTTTTTGAAGGATTAAAAGTTGTTGAATTGGCTTCTGTGCTTGCAGGTCCAGCTGTTGGTATGTTTTTTGCCGAGTTGGGTGCAGAGGTAGTGAAGGTTGAAAATAAGCTTGCAGGAGGTGATGTTACAAGAACCTGGCGACTTGCATCTGAACAATCGGAAGATACACGATCTGCCTATTATTGCAGTGTCAACTATGGTAAGAAAATATTGATGTACAATCTTAAAGACCAAACGGACAGACATAAGCTGAATGGACTACTTAAAGATGCTGACATCGTTTTATCTAATTTCAGACCAAAGGTTGCCGAAAAGTTAGATCTTACTTACGAAAAGGTAAAAGCCATAAATCCTAAAGTCATTTTTGCAGAACTGAAAGGATATCCAGATTCGGATCGACCAGCTTATGATGTAGTATTACAGGCAGAGACTGGTTTTATGCATATGACAGGGGAGAGGGGAAGGACTCCCGTAAAGATGCCTGTTGCTTTGATCGATATTTTAGCTGCTCATCAATTGAAAGAAGGTATACTGGTTGCATTAATTCGCAAATTGAAAACAGGTGAAGGAGCTTTAGTTAAAGTGAATTTATTTGATTCTGCTCTGGCTTCTCTAGCCAATCAGGCAACGAATTGGTTGGTAGCTAAGCATATTCCGCAGGCGATGGGGTCTGCACATCCTAATATAGCACCCTATGGTGATGTTTTCGAAGGGAAAGATGGTCGATATTTTGTACTTGCTGTAGGTTCAGATGCCCATTTCAGAGGATTATGTAACTCTATTGGGCAAGCGTCATTAGCGGAAGATCCCTTATATAAAAGCAATCCTGACCGTCTAACGAATAGAACAAATTTAATACATCATTTGGCTGCTGTATTTAGAGAAAAAACGGCAGAAGCGTGGTTATCAATATTGGAAGAGCATCAGGTTCCAGCGGGATTGATAAGAAATATGAAGGAAGTTTTCGAGCTAAATATAGCTCGCGAAAAGATCCTTCATTATTCTGATAATGATGCACTAAAGGCTGTGCGATCTGTTGCCTTTGAGGTTTACTGACCTTTAAGGCTAAATAAAGTTTTGTACAGCGCACCATCTTTTGATATCAGGCAACCATTTTCCATCATTTTAAATAATTCTTGGTTGCGATCTCCTTTGTAGGTCTTCTCCGCCGTGTAAATTTTTACTGCAGCACCGGAAGTTTTGACGGCTTGCATAATATCTTCTGCACCCTGATTCTTTGAAAAGTCAATCTGTGCATGCCCTTCTACAAAGAGTCCCATCATGACGATTTTATCTTTTTGGCAATGAAAGGTTTTGATGTCGTTGATCGTTTTGAACTCAAGATATTCAAGCTTGTCAAAGACTTTATCAAAAACCTGGTCACTAAATAGTTCAATAAGGCCATTTACTTTTTCTCCTCCCTCTTCTTTATACTTTTCCCAATCAGAAGCTGTAATCTGATTACTGGCTAAAAACCGAACAAAGTCCTGTTCAAGGTCTTTCAATTCTCCCTCGTTTAATCTTCTATATTTCATATCTTCGTTTACCGATTTTCACAAATATCTGCAATCCATTTCAAAAGTAACAATAATGAAACCTATACTTATAATAAATGCTCCTCATAAGGTACTCCTGGATGGATTGGCATCCAAAAATATACCCTTTGATGAGGATTATACCTCAAGCTATAATGAGCTTAAGCGAAAACTAAAAAATTACGATGGTCTAGTTTTGCGGTCACGGATTTCTCTGGACGAATCGTTTTTAAAAGAAGGTACTCATCTAAAGTTTATTGCTCGGGAAGGAGTAGGGCTTGATCATATAGATGTGGACTTTTGTAAGCAGGCGGGTATACCAATTATTATCTCCCCGGAAGGAAGTAAAGATACGGTAGGGGAGCATGCAATTGGGATGTTATTGAATCTTATGAATCACCTGACCCGCTGTTCCATACAGGTGAAATCAGATCAATGGAAACGTGAAGAGAATAGAGCATGGGAACTGAAGGGGAAAACGATTGGTATTATTGGCTATGGGAATATGGGACAATCCTTTGCTCAGAAAATAAGTGGCTTTGGAGTGCATGTTATTGCATACGATAAATACAGAGAAAATTACTCTGATGATTTTGCTAAGGAAGTAAGTTTAGCGGAATTGCAGGAGCAGGCAGATGTTGTTAGTCTGCATATTCCCTTGGATGAGCACAATAAATATTTTATTGATGAGTCCTTTTTTCAGCACCTTAAGAAACCGATATTTTTCGTGAACACTGCACGTGGCTTGGTTCTTAAAACCGCTGCCCTGGTTTCTGCAATGAAAAATCAACAAGTCATAGCTGCTGCACTTGATGTTTTGGAATACGAAGATAGCTCATTTGATAAGTTGATGGATCTGGAAAGCCTGCGCTCTGAAAGCTCGGATTATAGGTATCTTGTTGACAGTGAGCAGGTCTTGTTAAGTCCACATATTGCTGGATGGAGTTATGAAAGTAAGTACAAGCACGGAGAAGTTTTGTTAGGCAAAATTTTAAAAAATCTAAGTCAATAAATTGGGGATTTCTTTTTAAAATATTCTGTTTCTGTCTTTTAGTTTTGATTAGGTTTTTTATATTTAATGTCGAAATGAAAGAACTAACACTATTTATACTCGCTACGATTTGCTTGCTAGCCTGCGAAAGTGCACCTAGTGATAAAGCTTCTGAACAAACAGAGGAATCCACTGTTGCTAATTATTCGATTGCCATTCATGGCGGGGCTGGAACTATTCTTAAGGCAAATATGACGGACGAGCAAGAGTCCGCCTACCGGTCTGCATTGGACAATGCACTTACTATTGGAGAAAATATTTTAAAAGAAAATGGAGCTGCGACTAAAGCTGTTATAGAGGTCATTAAATCTCTAGAAGATTCTCCTCTTTTCAATGCCGGGAAAGGTGCCGTATTTAATACAAATGGGGAGAATGAATTAGATGCTTCTATCATGCGTGGTGAGGATCAGCAAGCAGGTGCTATTGGAGGAGTTCAAAATATAAGGAATCCAATTGAGGGCGCATATGCTGTAATGACTCAGTCAGAGCATGTGTTATTGACTGGGAAAGGAGCTGAGGATTTTGCTATTTCAGTTGGTGTTGATACTGTTTCGCCATCTTATTTCTACACCGAAAGAAGATATAAATCTTTGCAATCTGCAAAGGAACAAGAAGCCTCAACTTCCATGCTAAGCAATCCAGATTATAAATTTGGAACTGTAGGTTGTGTGGTTTTAGACCAATCTGGGAATTTGGCTGCAGGTACTTCTACAGGCGGTATGACTAATAAGAAATATAATCGTATCGGTGATTCACCAATTATTGGTGCTGGAACCTATGCAGATAATAATACAGTTGCTGTGTCCTGTACTGGGCATGGCGAATTTTTTATTAGATATGCTGTTGCATATGATATTGCAGCAAGGATAGAATATGGTAAGGCAAGCTTAAAGGAAGCTTGTGATGCTATTGTCAATGAAAAGTTAGTAGAAAAAGGAGGAAGTGGTGGATTGATCGCTGTAGATAAATACGGAAATATAGAAATGCCTTTTAATACAGAAGGTATGTATAGAGCTTCATCAAAGGATGGAGAAAGATATATTGGCATATATAAGAATTGAGTTTCTTTAGTTTTGTGAATTGTCACAATTGTGTATGAATGTTTTGTTTGGGTGTGTTTAAGCTTAATAGTTTGATAAACTAAGAATTATATTAGCTCTAAACTCCAAGTAACAATAGAGAATTTTGATTTAGCGGTGTTTTTAAGAAGTTTGATTTTTGTCCCCCATGACTCATTAAGAATTTACATAAAATTAATATTAGGAGTAGTTCAACTTTACAGACTACTTCTAAATTTGGGTATAATTTTTAAACAAATCTTTCACTGATTATGAAAAAGTTTTTACAAACTTTCATGTTCTTGATGATCGCTTCTGCAGCAGTTGCTCAGGTAAGCATCTCAGGAAAACTTGTTGACGACACAACAGGAGAAGGCCTGATCGGGGCTACTATAGCTGTTGAAGGTACTAATAATGGTACTACTACGGATATTGATGGTAATTTCAGCCTTAGCGTAGAGCCAGGTTCATATGTTTTGAACTTCAACTACACGGGTTACGCTGACATGTCTAAAAATGTTGATGTATCTGCTGATATGGACTTAGGTACTATGTCAATGGAATTTGCAGCAGTAGGTCTTTCTGAGGTAGAGATCGTTGCAGATATTGCAATCGACAGAAAAACTCCAGTAGCTGTTTCTACTATTTCTGGTGCTCAGGTTGAAGCACTTGTAGGTAACAATGAATATACAGAGATTCTTCGTAAGACTCCTTCTGTATATGTTACTAAGTCAGGTGGTGGTTTTGGTGATTCTCGTATCAATCTACGTGGATTTGATCAGAGAAACATCGCAGTTATGATCAATGGTGTGCCAGTAAATGATATGGAAAACGGTTGGGTATACTGGTCTAACTGGGCTGGTTTATCAGATGTAACTTCTACACTTCAGGTACAAAGAGGTCTAGGTGCTTCTAAGCTTGTAACTCCTGCTGTTGGTGGTTCAATTAACATTATTACTGATGCTGCTGCTCAAAAGAAATCAGTTAAAGCTGCTGCTACTATCGGTAACGATGGATTCCAAAAATATGCATTCGTTTATAATACAGGTGTAAATGATAATGGTCTTGCTGTTTCCATACTAGCTTCTACTACAAGAGGTAATGGATACATCGATGGTACTGCTTTTGAAGCTTATTCTTACTTTGCTTCAGTAACTAAGCAGTTCAACAAAGACAATGCATTGTCATTCACAGTGGTAGGTGCACCACAATGGCACCACCAAAGATTTATTCCAGGACGTTTCGACGGTGTAACACTAAGAAACTTCCAGGATCCAGATAACACAGGTGCAGAAAACCCTGCAGGTATCAAGTACAACTGGTTGTTCGGAACACTTGACGGTGAAGAATTCTCTTGGAGAAGAAACTTCTACCACAAGCCAAAGGCATTCTTGAACTGGTATACTACACTTAGCGAGTCTGTAAATATCAAGACTGTTGCATACGTATCTACTGGTAACGGTGGTGGTACAGGACCTCGTGGTCGTGTAAACGATGCGAACGGAAATCGTTTCTATGATTCAAGTTTCGGATTCAGAGATGCTAATGGACACGTAAGATTTGATGATATCGTAGCTTGGAACCAAGGTAACCTTGATGTTTCTAACTTCGGATCTGATACAACAGGTACTCACCAGATTGATGCTGACTACGGTGGTTATACTACTACTCGTTCAGGTGACGGTCTTGTAAGACGTGCATCTATGAACAATCACTTCTGGACTGGTTTGAGATCTACGCTTACAGCAGATCTATCAAGCAACCTTGTATTGACAAGTGGTTTGGATTTGAGATACTACAAAGGTGAGCACTTCCGTCGTCTAGAAAATCTTCTAGGATTGAATGCATACCATTCAACTTCAAATGTTAATAATCCATCAAACTACATCACAGACGAGTCTCCTGCACAGTTCGGAAACTTCTATGATGCTTCATACAAAGATGGTACAAATAACGTACTTGCTTACCACAACGATGGTCTAGTATCTTGGGCAGGTGTATTTGCTCAGTTAGAGTACTCTACAGATAATTTATCTGCATTCTTATCAGTAACTGGTTCAAACCAGGGTTTCAAGCGTATTGACTACTTCAACTACCTAGATACTGATACTCTTCAGACTACTGAATGGCAAAACTTCCTAGGTGGTACTGGTAAAGCAGGTCTTAACTACAACATCAACGATCAGCACAATGTATACGTTAATGGTGGATACTTCTCAAGACAACCAATCTTCGATAACGTATTTATCAACTTCAGAAATGATATCAACGAAGATGTACAGAATCAGATCGTAACTGCATTCGAATTCGGATACGGATTCCGTTCTTCAAACTTCAATGCTGATATTAACCTTTACTCTACTGATTGGGGTAACCGTCAGTTCGACAGAACGATTACTAACGACAATGGTGAGGATGTACAATACATCTTCGAAAACGTTGGTCAGCTACACCAAGGTTTAGAGGTTGAGTTTGATTACTCTCCTATGCAGCAGCTTACAATCAAAGGTATGGCTTCAATTGGTAACTGGAGATATGATGAGAACTTCATCGCTACAGGTACTAACCTTGATACAAGCCAGCCAGAAGGTGAGTTGACAGTATTCTCTGAAGGTCTACCTATCGGTGATGCAGCTCAGACTACATTCTCTATTGGTGCTAACTACGAGGTAACTAAAGGTCTAAGAGTTTACGCTGACTGGTATATGGCTGATGGACTTTACGCTCTTTACGATGTACAAGATCAGCAATTCCTAGCTGAGGGTGGTGTTATCGCTCAGCTTCCATCTTACCAATTAGTAGATGCAGGTATTTCTTACAGAACTAAGATCGGTGGTGCTAACGCTACTTTCCGTTTCAACATGAACAATGTTCTTGATGAAATTTATGTTTCTGAAATGAATACAAACATCCAAGATAATCCTGATACTCCAGAAAACGAGTTCTACGACAACAGAGGTGTATTTGGATTCGGACGTACTTGGAACGGTGGATTCAAGATTGAATTCTAAGTCTTGTTTTATTTTCGATAAAACAAACTTACATAATATTAAAAGCGATTCTGCTCAGGCAGAATCGCTTTTTTGTTTCAGTGTCTTTGTCTTCAAAGTGCACGGATAAGTCTTTAATTAGGCTTTAAAAAGGGGTTATAACGTCTACTGAGGATATTCTTTGCGCACTTAGTGTGTACATAGCAGAAAGAAAAAGGCTGACAAGTTACCTGCCAGCCTTTAATACTATGGATTAGTTATTATGCGTTTTTTAAAAGTTCAACACTTTTCTAAGTTTTTCCTCCTCAAGTTCCGTGTCCTCAATCATACTAAGTGTGAATAAATGCTTTTTATTTTCAGGGCTAACTGCTTTGATGTCTTTGGGTTTAAGTAATGCTATTTTATCATTAGGTAAAATCAACCAAATCAAATAGTCTTTACTTAAATCTAAGTTCATTGGAGTTTTACGGTCTATTAAGAACTTCTGCACAGAATTATGTCCTTTGCAAGCTATGTATCCAGTCAGATTGTTTAATACTTTACCATTTGGAAGTTTGAATTTTGCCGTAAAGGAGTTTATCTCCGGTAATATTGGACGATCACAGTTCCAAATTCCAAGTCCACTGGCAGTAAATTTATTAACAACTTTGGTTCTCTTGATAAGTGTTTCAATGTCTTCTTTGTTTTCAGCGGTTTGTATAGCAAGCAAGTCTTCTTTGTATTGCTTTTGAGCCATTGCCTTTTGTTGCTGAATGTTTTCAAAGATCTCCTCTTTTTTATCAGCAACTCTTTGCTCCCAGTTTTCCATAGATAGACTGTAGTTATCCAGATCAGCACTATATCTATTCATAGCCGCTTGGAATTCTGCTCCTACTAATAAAGGATTTATGAGTATAGTTAGCGATTGTTCTGGTCTTATGAGTGTAAGTTTAAAATCCAGATCATTCAGCTGAACCAATTCCATATCGTCCCATTGATGATTAAGATCATCCATGCTTATCTTTTCCGATGGATGTAATTGCCATACTGCATCCTTGTAGGTTCCATACAGGGCTGGTGCTACTTCTTTAAGCTGATTTTCAATTTCAAAGTTCACGGTAATGGCATCATCCATTTGCTGTGTTGGTCTTACAGGTTCTTTTGGTAAAGGCAAACTCTTATTGACCTTATCCAGTAAGTCTTTTTGCAAAAGATCCAATTCAGCCATTCTTTCAAAGTATGATTTTTGAATATCGAAAGCGATATGTTCAGCGGAAACCTGTTCAGGTTGTACTTCCAGATACTCTATATTGTCAATGTCTGTGTATTCCCATTTTCTGGCTTCTTCATTAAGTCTATAAATATTGAACGAAGGTGGAATAGCCAAATCATTTATATTCACGATGGAGATCAACTCTACTTCCAAGCTTTTTCCGGGTCTCATATTGATACGCTGTCCTCCCTGTTCTGCAAAGATTTCAATCATTCCAGCAGATTCGAGATTATAAGTCTGCCCTAATGAATCGTAGGTCATTGGAACACCACTTAAGAAAATGTCTATGAAGTCATGAAATTCTCTATAGAGAATATCTACATTACCAGTTACAATCTCTCCATTTGAATATTCAAAAGCTTCTTTAGGAATTGTAATTCTCGATCCAGTATTATGTTCTATGACTCCTCCATTGTAAGCAGGGACTTTATAGGATGCAAAAGATGCTTTTGCCGCTTGAGCTATAGGAGGATTTACATAGCTTTGCTCCGCAAAATAGGCTGCTTGTTTTTCGAAATAGTTATCAGAAAAAATACCTGACAGAACGAAGGCAAGTAGTGTCAAAGAGGCAGCAACAGATCCTATGAAAACAAGTCTTTTAGAATTGTTTTTACCGGAGATCTGATATCCTTCGTTCGAAGTATTCAGTCTACGTTGACTCTCCCGAAATACAGCATCAAAATCCATGTGGCTTTGGATTTGCTCCTTATCCGGTTCTTTGTAATTTTTTCTGTAATTGTATTGGTCTCTCATATATAAACACCCCTAAGGTGATTTACTTGCTACTAAAAATTGATACGCTTTCTAATACGCTCTTTAATTCGATGAACTTTTACTTTCGCGTTCCCTTCTTTGATATCCAGGATTTCTGCAATCTCTTTATAGGAGCGCTTTTCAAAAAAGTGCATCTCCATAAGGAGTAGGTCATTACCTTTTAATTGATCAATTTCATTCATCATCAATTTGATCAAAAGATCTTTATCGATCTGTTGTTCATCTAGTTCAAATATTTCAGGAATTTCCTTTGAGTCAAAAGAAACAATCATTTTGACATCATTTTTTCGGTAGTGTTGGTTGAGTTCATTAATGGCTATCTTGTATAACCAGGCTGAAAATGGATATCCTCTGAATTCAAACTTATGAATATTCATCAACGCCTTAATAAAGGTCTCCTGGCAGATATCTTTGGTTAATTGTTCTCTGTCCGTTCTTCGGTTGATGAACAGGAATAAGGATTGGAAATACTTTTTGTATAAAAAATCAAAGTATCTAGGATCCTCTTTTGCAAGCATGACAATCTCTTCCTCAGAAAGACTTTCTTTTTTTCGGTAGGAAACTTTCATCCCGGATTGCTTCACAGATTCTTCTTTTTTAAATTTTAAGTTAGTCTGCATCATGAATAATAAGTGTGTAGTGATAGAATACCACCCTTTACTTAATTAATCCTGAAACAGCAAAAAGTTACAAGTGTCTGGTAAAATAAATTAAATCACTATAAACTTTATAAAAAAATACATGCATTCGAGTCTAAAGTAACTATTGGTATAACAGATTATTTGCAGGAATCTTATGTCTGTGAATTATTTTTGAAAAATGATTTCTTTGAGATGGTTATTTAAGGTCTTAATCGCTAACGGTATATTCCAATTTTCTTTGTTTCGGTCTTCTATTTTATTTGATACCGCACGTATTTGATGGAAGGGGATATTTAATTGTAAACAGGTAAAGGCTACAGCCGCACCTTCCATAGTCTCCAAGGCAGCCTCGTATTTTTCTTTCAGAATGTTTGCTGCGTCAAGTTGTCCGGTAACTTTGTTAAGTGTAAGAGAACTGACCTGCTGTAGTTTATCCCCGCATCTCCGATTAATTAACCAGCCGTCCTGATAGAATTTGTTAGGATTTTCCAGACCCATTTCGAAGACATCTTCAAAATGACCATCTGCGAATTCTGCACCAAGGTCAGCAAATCGATCTCTTTCGACCTCAACTACAGTCCCAATAGGGTATAGGTTAGTATCAAATGCACCTGCAATGCCAGCATTGATAACAAGATCTACAGGGTTTTTAAGTAGATATTGACTTAAATGGAAACAGGTGGGCACTGCGCCCACCCCAGAAATCAAAAAATAAATATCATTGCTAGCATTAGTTTCGTTTAATAGCTTCCTAATTGGAGCTACCTCGAATGCTGTTGCTGCTACTATTAGTATTGTCATTATTAATTTAACTTGAGTAATCCGTCTGCCCATAGATCAGCGCCCATGGGACTGCTCAAAGAGCCATTTGTTCTTAATCGAAGTCGACTTCCTGCGTTATAAATAAAACTGAAGAAGACCTCCTTTCCGTTCAATGCGAATCCTGAGCCTAGGCTAACCCGGTCATTAATATTTAAATCTACTGCAATTTTTGCAGAAAATCCACGCTGTAGAAAGTGATTGAGATCACCGTACAAGTCAATTCTATCGGTAAGTTTGTGGGTGAATGCTACGCGCATTTCATTAGGTTCTAGCAATACTGTACCTGGGTGCACATATTGCATAAGAAACAAAGCTTGTGATTTTTCATTTTGGTAGCTAGTCCAAAGGTTTGTTCCTCCGAAATCATATTGGAAATGATCAAAGACCTCAGCATCGATCCAACTTAAAAAGTAGGTGCCACCAATTTTAAAGTTGCCAAGATCTTTGGAAAGATTAAGTTTAATCAAATGACTGTTGAATGCATCATATGCAAAGAGACCGTAGCCTAAGCCCAAATTCGCTTTCCTCTTTTCAAGTCGCTTTCCATATTCAATATTACTTAGAAAAGCGGTGGGGATAAAATAGGGGGTGTTGACCATCAAACTAAGGTGATTGGCATTGCTGATTTGACTGTTGAAGAAGTTACCAGCACTCCAATCCCTGAAAAGAAGGTTACCACTTTTTTCAAAATGAAAGCCATATTGGGCATTCAAAAGCAAAGGCATACTGAGCCATAAAATAAAGAGAAGTTTTTTCATAAGTTCCACGATTTTAGTGGGTGAACTTATGATCAGATCTCTATGGAATTATTTTTGCAAACCTCCTTATAAAATTTAGCAGCTGGGGTAACAGTCCTTTTTTTAGAGTCCATATCAACCGAAATAAGACCAAATTGATAGGTGTTACCTAAATGCCACTCAAAATTGTCAAAGGTACTCCAATGAATATATCCTATTAAGTTCACCCCTTTAGAAATTACTGTATGACATTCATTAAGGTAATCCTTCATACTCTCAATTCTTGCGAGTGGATCATCAGAGCAAATTCCATTCTCTGTAATTAGAATAGGTTTCTTGTATTTATTGTGAAAATGCATCAATATTTCGCTGAGTCCTTGTGGATAGTAGGCCCACATTTTATCATGCTTATAACCTAACTCAGCTAGTTTACCTGGTCGGTCTGGTTCTGTAATCGGGAAAGGATCAAATAAGACAAGCGCATAATAGCTTATACCCCAATAATCCGATTTTTCGAAATAGGTAGCTGCTTTTTTATTGAACCACCAATCTGTGAGTCCAGCAGCAATTTTACCTAAACCATTTAAACCTCTAAATACAGCCGTGTTGTAGGATATTCCAACAGGTTTATCTCCTTCTTTTTTCTTCAATAAATCATAGGCCAGATCGTGTGCTTGTCCCATCACAGAAAGCACTTTATTAGCAAGGATGTAATTTTTTTTGAACGGAGGGAAGTTCCCCAGTAGATAGCCATTCATTACAAAGACATTGGGCTCATTGAAGGTATTCCAGTTCGATGTATAAGCACCAAAGTGTTCGATACATTGCTCTGCATAATTGAGAAATATTGGAATGTTCTTTTTGTTTGTAAACCCACCAAGCTTTTCAAACCAGTTAGGATGCGTGAAGTGATGTAAAACAAAAAGTATGCTTTGTCCTTGATCATTTAATTTTTGAAAAAAATCCTGGTACTCTTTAATTACTTCCTGTTGGAATTGTTCGTACGGTGCTTTTTGAAGTCTTGCCCAATCCACACCTGCTCTGTAAATTGAGCCTAAATTCTTGATTAAATCAGCATCCTCTGACCGTTGACGTTCATGTCCAATGGTCTCTTTAAGTAAAGACCCATCAATAGCTTCGACTCCATTCCAGATATGATCTGAAGCGGTTTCGATCTGTGCAGCAGCTGTACTTGTACCCCAAATAAAATCCTTAGGGAAATTTAATCTAGTTGACATATCCTTTGTAATTAAGAGAAGGGAAGAAGTTCTTTTCGGATTAATTCCTGCTTTAAATCTACAACAAAGCCCTCAGAAATTAATTTGTTGATACTATTTTGAAGCAAAGCTTCCTCGATCACTATACCGGAAATGATGATCTCCTTGATGTCTTTATTTTTTAAATCATCT
>OMKD01000324.1 GCA_900299495.1 Sphingobacteriales bacterium | reverse complement strand
TATAGGCGAATAGTAAAAGTCCACCTGCCCTTGTTGCAATGGCAATACCAATACCTCCTGCAAGACCAGCTACCTGTTTCCAATTGATACTCGGCCAGCTTAAATAACTTTTGTATAAGAAATAAATCGCCATGATATTACCCATTGCAAACGGAATATCCTTTGGATTCATCAAGGAATGTCCCAGGAATCTTGGAGAAAGGAACAAAATACATGCTGCCAATACTGCAGCGCGAACACCTCCTATCAATCGGGTAAGCTGAGCAGTAAAGAAGATGGCTAGCCAACCAAATAGGGCAATAAAAATATGTCTTACATGTCTATAACCTGCTTCCGTTTGTTCAAAGCCTAAAAGATCATTAACAAAACCAGTTATTGTATCGAATAAGCCTCCATAGTAGTGCATATTTCCTTTCTCGATAAAAAGAGCTGCTTCATCAGCTCCAAAGGAAGAATAATAATCCACCAATTTCTTAGAGTAATCATATTGAAACTCTTCATCAGCATTCAGGCCACTATTCAGTGCCATAAATATCATTAGAACAGCAAAAACCGGCAGGATGATTTTATAAACCTTATCCCACATTTGTTCATTATACGATTCTAACACCTGTGGGAATATGCTTGGTTTATTTACTGATGTTTTCTTGGAATCCTTTTCTTTATTGGATTGTTGTGATTTTTTAGAAGTACTCATTCAAAAGTAATTTATGCGAAAGATAAAATTTTTTTATGCCTTTTTACTTTGATTTACTCGCTAATATTTACTTAAATTGCTTCAAAAATTTAGCAAGCGCTATTGAGTTCTGGTAAATTAAAACTATTCAGTAAATCTAAATTAAAGGCTTTTCTAAGTCCAAGTCTATGAATTCAACCGTAACAATATCGGATAGGGTCCTTAATATGGAGGAATCTGCAACCTTAAAAATGGCAGGTCTTGCCCGTAAATTAAGACAGGAAGGTAAAAATGTAATCAATCTAAGCCTTGGAGAGCCGGATTTTGACACCCCGGACCATATCAAAGAGGCGGCCAAAAAAGCATTGGACGAAGGGTACACTAAATATACTCCAGTAAATGGTTTGATCGAACTTCGACAAGCTATTTCCAATAAATTTAAAAGAGACAATGACCTAGATTATTCACCCGATCAAATCGTTGTTTCCAATGGTGCTAAACAATCTTTAGCAAATCTAAGTCTTGCCTTACTCAACCCTGGAGATGAAGTCATTATTCTTGCTCCATACTGGGTATCTTATTATGAAATCGTAAGATTGTCTGATGCCAAGCCGATTATAATCACAACAGATATCAATCAGGACTTTAAAGCAAGCCCTGAACAATTAAAGGCAGCGCTTACGGACAAGACTCGATTCATACTATTCTCCTCACCATGTAATCCTACAGGTTCCGTATATACGCAATCAGAATTGGAAGCCCTGGCAGCAGTGATAGAAGATCGTCCTGAAATCATGGTTGTGGCTGATGAAATCTATGAATACATCAACTTTACAGAAAAGCATTTCAGCATTGGTTCTATTCCATTCTTAAAGGATCGTGCGATCACTGTAAATGGTTTTTCTAAAGGATTTGCCATGACAGGTTGGAGACTAGGATACATCGGCGCTCCTGAATGGGTAGCAAAAGCCTGCATAAAGATTCAGGGTCAGGTTACTTCTGGAGCGAATGCCTTTGCACAGAAAGCAGCTGCATATGCGCTGGAATCAACCATGGAAGCATCTGACCATATGAAGGCAGCATATGCTAAGCGAAAAGTCATGATCATGGATTTGCTTAACGATATTGAAGGATTCAATGTAAATGATCCGTCTGGAGCCTTTTACATATTCCCTGACATCAGTGCATATATCGGTAAAAAGCATGGAGATTACACCATAAATTCTGATGTAGATTTTTGTACTTATATCCTGAATGAAGCACATGTGGCTATCGTACCTGGATCAGCCTTTGGATGCCCAGGATGTATTCGAATTTCATATGCTGCATCGGATGAAGAGATCAAGGATGCTTGTACAAGGATAAAAGCATACGCTGAAAAACTGGTTTAAATACCAATCATATACCTTTCAAGACGCTGGCTCAGATTTTCAATTCGTGCCAGCGTTTTGATTTTAAGACTATCACACAGGATATCAAGATCAAAAACCAATATATTCCTTCGGCAAGCCAAGCCAACACCAAATTCCCATCCATATAGGAAATACTTACCTCGATCAAAACTACATAGACTACAGCATGTATGAATTGGATAGCCAATGCCAGTCCCGTAGATCCTGTACCCGTTAGCCCATTATAAAAGACTGCTCCAAGAGCAAAACTAGCCAGTACCAATGGTAGAATATAAAAGATAGGTTTAGCCATATCAAACAAGGACATATCCTGAGAGCCAAGTATAGGGTATAAAATCGTTTTCGGGAAAAAGACCATTGGAAGCGTCAGTATCATGGTGATTCCCACACATAATTTAGCCGTCTTCCAGGTTATCGGAAACACAGCAATCCTTTTCTGAGCACCAATAAAGTTAGAGACCAAAGTATTTATACCTGAGCTGAATCCCCAGCAAGGAATGGATAATAAAAGATAGACTATGCGTATCAGGTTAGTCATGGCCAACTCTTCTTCTCCCAAATTCTCAACCTTAGCAAAGAAAAACAACCAAGCACCCAGACCGATAATACTCTGCATCACTAAAGGAAAAGACAGCGATATAATGTTCTTTATATTTCCTACATTAAATCGATAAACCCCTACTCCTGGGAATAAGGCCTTTAGCTTTTTATCCCATACCATGTAAGCTATAAAAAAGACAAAAGCAACTGCCTCAGCTATACTACTTGCTAAACCAGCACCTGCAATTCCCATCTCTGGTAAACCCATTTTTCCAAAGATCAGCAGATAATTCAAGGTCACATTGACTAAAGCAAGGCCTATAGCATTGAATATGATAAAGGTTGTACGAGCAATACCTGTGTAAAGCGCAAAAAATGCCACCCCTAAATAAGAAAAGAACACCCCATAGGATCTATATTGAATGTATTCCAAACTTAAGTTGTAAACGGATTCTGAATCCAGCATCAGCTTAAATAGCCAGGGAGTACCATAATACATGAAGAAAAACATCAGCGTAGCCAGAAACAACTCGAAATAACACATTGCCATAAAGCTCTTTCCCGCTCCCTCATAAGAAAACTCCCCCATGCGTCTGGCAATGATAATCTGACCGCCTTTTGAAAAGCCATAACCGATAGCTGCAATTATCAAATAAAAAACAGATACAAAGCCTATAGCGGCAAAATCCTCTTCAGATTTGTGGTAAAGAAACACACTGTCCGATAAGGCAATAACATTTTGTACTGCAGACCCAAGAATGATAGGGACCGAAATGGATAGGATCTGTTTGTATGAGGTCTTTAATTGCATAAAATCCGAGGCTTACAAAAGTCTTTTGGTTCATTTGATCCATACAAGGATACAGATATTATAGTCAAAACTGAAATTTAATATTTCAGCAATATCTCTATGCTGCAACCTTATTCATCTAAATTTTGTCCCTAATTAAATAAGTATTTGGCTATTTTACA
This sequence comes from Sphingobacteriales bacterium, assembly GCA_900299495.1. Taxonomy (GTDB): domain Bacteria; phylum Bacteroidota; class Bacteroidia; order Chitinophagales; family Saprospiraceae; genus AM-2324. The sequence continues at coordinate 1,170 of OMKD01000324.1, read as the reverse complement.
CCATCTAATTAAAACTAAACATGATTAAACAATCGCTTAAACTAGCACCAATCGTCCTAATAGGACTTGGAATAGCATGTAATTCAGAGCAATCTGATCAGGAAAAATTCACTTCACAGATGTTTCAAAAAACAGATATCGAACAACCTCTAGCTAAAAAAGAAGCTAAGGAATTAAATATTCATGAGGACACCAGAATAGACAACTATTATTGGATGAACAAGAGAGATTCTCAGGATGTAATTGATTATTTGACTTCAGAAAATCAATACACAGACAAAATGATGGCACACCTGGAAGGTTTCCAGGACGAACTATTCAATGAGATCAAAGGACGTATCAAGCAAAATGACATGAGCGTACCTTACGATTTTAATGGATACACGTACATTACCCGCTATGAAGAGGGTAAAGAATATGCTATCTATGAGCGTAAGCAAAAAGGATCAGAAGCTGTTAAACTTATGCTTGATGCCAACGAAGAGGCAAAGAATCATGATTACTATGCGGTAGGTGGCCGAAGCGTCAGCCCGGATAATAAAATTCTTGCTTATGGTGAGGATATTGTAAGTAGACGTATTTACACGGTTCGCTTTAAAAACCTGGAGACCGGTGAAATGATGGAGGACGAAATTCCAAACACAACCGGATCTGTTACCTGGGCAAATGATAACAAAACTATTTTCTACGCAAAGAAGGATGATGCACTTCGTTCATACAAGATCTTCAAGCATAAGCTTGGAACTTCTGCAGATGAAGATGTAGAGGTTTATCACGAGGCAGATGAGACTTTCAGCACATACGTTTACAAGACTAAATCACAGGACTATATAATCATAGCATCTTTCCAAACCGTGTCAACAGAGTTCAGAGTAGTGCCAGCCAATGCACCTGACCAGGCATTTAAAGTCTTCCAAACGAGAGAACGCGACCTAGAGTATAGCATTGACCATTTTGGAGACCATTGGTATGTAATGACTAATATGGATGCAAAGAACTTCAAACTAATGAAGTGTGGTCTTGAAAACACAAGCAAGGAAAACTGGGAAGAAGTTGTTGCGCACAGAGAAGATGTACTTTTAGAAGGTATGGATATCTTCCAAAACTACCTGGTATTATCTGAGCGTAAGAACGGTATCAACCAAATCCGAGTGATGAACTGGAATGGTG
>OMKD01000323.1 GCA_900299495.1 Sphingobacteriales bacterium | reverse complement strand
TAGTAACTTTTTGCTTATCACCTTCTTCCTCAACCTCAACCTCAACCTTTATCTCTTTTCCTTGCTTCTTGGCTTCCTGAGCATCAAGATTTATTGCCAAAAATATCAAAACAAGTACACTACAAAATAGCTTATACATATTCTGGTATTTAATCATTTTCAATTTCAAAAATTGCCTCATTCAAAAAATCATTGAAGGGCTTTTGGATTTTGTAAACAGATGTAATCTGATCAAGAAATGCAGTTTCTTCAAATATATCCTCCATTTCATATACTACAAAATAACTCTTATTCTTTATAAGGTCTATATTAGGATCATCTTTTGCAAAACCCTTAGGAGCAAGCCTTAAACGCTCTCCATAAATTTCAGGAAATACGGACTTAAACTCTTTATCGTTGATTAATTCTAAATATTTCCCAGGTTCGCTAATGATCTTATGTCGCAGTGCTTTTAAATGTGCTGGCATAGGTTTATAAATCCCTCCGCCCAACAAGCAATTACCCGGTTCTAGATGCAAATAATACCCCGCAAAAGGACTTTTCCTTCCACCTCTGGAGATAAATGCGCCAAAGTGCAATTTATAGGGATCCTTATTTGCTGAAAATCGGGCATCCCGGTAAATCCGATACACACAGTCTTTTGGTAGCAAAAGACTTATAGAATCATCCCATTCAGCTAATTGCTCAATCAACTTTTCGATCATTTGATCAAAACTTTTCTTGGCATCCAAATATCTACTCTTGTTTGAATTAAACCAGTCCCTGTTATTATTGAATCTTAGATCTCCCAGAAAAGAAAAGATATTTTCCATAGCTATTTTATTCAAGTTCTTTATTCAAACAAATAATTCAAGGAAAAAGGTCTACAGCATACTTTAATCAATATCAGGACGATCCATTTTATACCAATTGCATTTTAAATCTTCATAGAAAAAATGCTTCTCCCATTGGAATCCTATTTTCTTAAGAATATGATTAGATCCTTCATTATCCACATGCGCCGCTGCAAACAATTCTTTTACATCAAGTTCATTGAATGCATAATCTCTGCTAAATAGTGCTGTCTCTGTAGCAATCCCTTTTCTCCAATACTCAGGACGTAACCGATATCCAAGATCATAATAGTGTTCGTCAGACCACAAAGAATGTTCATACTTTAAGCCTGACCACCCTACAAAATCTCCATTGGCTTTCCATTCTATAGCCCAACGACCAATACCATTGGACTCATATTGATCTATGACTTTTCGAATAGCGTTCAAGGCTTGTTCCTTTGAATCTATAGTTTTATTTCCCAAGTACTCATGCACTTGCTCATCAGAATCTAACATAAACATGCCTTCAGCATCCTCTTCAGTCATTTCACGAACAAGGTATTTATCTGTCTCTAAAAAAATCTTCATTCATTAACCTATTTCAAAGAAAACTCACACATTATTTTACAATACCCAAATGCAATATTCTCCCCCCTGCCTGATTTACTGGAGAAGTACTTTTACCAATTACTACACCATCCTCAGGAGCAAAATAAGTTTTAACGACATCTCCAAAAACATTTCGCACGGTTGCAATTTGTTCTCCCTTGGATACTTTCTGAGTTACTGAAGGATGTACATAAAGTAGCCCTCCTTCATCTGAATATATCCAATAAGATCTCTTACAAATGACGGTCTCGGAATCATTCTCTTCTATTTCATTATCTGTGACTCCTAAAAAAGCTAATAAATTATGTATTCCGGTCAATCCATCACGGATCATACCTTTTTGAAACCTGTTTGGATCGCCAACCTCCAAGGTAATTGCAGGAATACTCAATGCATCCGCAGTACCTCTAAGGGTACCATCATTTGGAGGATTATGAATAATAATTTGAGCATTCTGAAGCAAAGCCATCTTTCTTACGATCTCATCAGCCATGTCAGCCCGAATATAATAGGAATTAATACGACCATTACTTGCAGTGTGTAAATCCACCAAATAATCAAACTGATTAATAAGTTTATTGACCACTCGCCAGGAATAGATCTGACTAACCGTCCCTCCCTCTTTACCAGGCATTATGTGATTTAAATCCATCCCATCAAGAAATCTTCTTTTTTTACGGAGAAGTGAGGGTACATTTAAAACAGGAACCCCAACGACCGTTCCGCTCATCTGCTGAACATCAAGCTCTTTGAACAACCTTTGTATTACAGGAATCCCGTTTAATTCATTTCCGTGAACTGCTGCAGTAAGCCCAATAACAGGTCCATCTTTATTACCTTTTGCCACCATCACAGGAATACTCACATCCTGACCAATGCCATCTTTTACAATCTCTAACCAAAACCTGTATAGTTTACCCTTATCCAGATTTTTTATGTCTAATAGTGAAACTTTCTTCGCATTCTTATAAAACTTTCTACTCATAACTTATTGGAATCTAAATACTCAAACAATTGTTTTTTAAAATCGACCATCACTTGTTCTCCATACATCTCACTGATTTGAAGAATTCCACCCACGCTTGCAGTATTCAATTCAGACAATATTCTTTTGCCGTTATCACCTACTAAAGTATCTAAGCCATAGATTACTATACCTTTTTCCAGTAAAACTGGACTAATTGATTTTACGATCTCGATTTCCTCTGTCTCAATAATACATGTATTTGAAGAACCACCCATAGATGCATTACAGATCCAACTTCCGTTTTTAGGTATTCTAAGTGATCCTCCAATAATCTTACCATTTACTACTAGAATTCGTTTATCCCCCTGGTTAACATTTTTTAAATAATTTACTGCCAGCATGGGTCTTTCTTCGAAAGTATTCAAAAATATATTCAAACTTTTATTTTGATTCCCTTCTGAAACAATTCCATTCATTATCCTAATTATCCCTTTCCCTCCATATCCTTCAATAGGTTTAAGAACCAAGGCAGACTTATCAGCCAATTGCTTTATCTGAGCAGCTGAATGTACAATTTGCATTGGAGGACAAATGGATTTAAAATTTAGCAGAAAATCCTTTCTGTAAGTTTCCATTATCCCATCTGGATCATTTACAAATAATGCATTTATGAATATTCGTTTTAAGTTTTGAAAAAAGGGAGTAGAAATGGGTGGGGGTAATCTCAATACTACTAAGTTATAATCTAAAGTATTCCCTCTTCTCAATCCATTCAAAAAACAAGCAGCTTCTTCAGAATATTCTATCGTTTCTTTTACCGAGGAAACAAAAATTTCAGCATCCTTTTCCCCTTCGAAAAACTTCCTATTCGCCTTCACAGCTTTTGTAATCAAGTCAATTGAGGATACGCGCTCATCATGAATCAACTTGTTTACTATCCAATAAAATGAATTATTTATACTATGCTTATCATGATCTGTAATAAATAAAACCTTAAAGTCACCCATAGCACTACATTATTTCATTTAACAGGTTTTGATCATTATTAAGACTCTTAAACAGACGCATTCTAAATTTCCCCTGTTTGTTGACAAGGGTTTTCGCCATCTTGTCTATTGCAACTGTGGATAGTACTGTTTGGATATATGCTTCTATAAGATCGTCCAAACCAATACCCAGTTTATTAAAATCCCTTCGATCCATAAGCATAAGTCTATTCGTATCACTCTTCCAGTTGCCTTTTGAATCTTTAAATGACAAATTTGTTCCCAACATAGACCAACTATCCATTCCTGATTCCAAATCATTTAAAAGAGGTTTCTCTGCTTTTCTTGCATAGGTACAAAGGGGTTTAATTCCATTCTTTGTAGCACTTACCATCATTCGAATATCTGCTACAAAAGTTTGGTTCTTTTGATTTGGAATTGTACCTACATGATACAACTTACCTAAGGAGGTAATGCTGCTCCAATTAGAATTACCAATCAAACTTTGTACTATAAAAAGATCGTAATCAAAGTCCAGCTTCATAAATTCATCTAGCTCCCTTTCAGTCACGATAGTATATACTCCTTGACCCGCATTACTATAAGGCACTTTAATTACTGCATGACCTCCCATTTTTCTCACCCATAATGGAATCTCATTCTTTCTTACATCCCAAATGGTTTCTGGTGTGTTTATTTTCAACCCAGACTCTTCCAATTCAGAATTAAAGATATCGTAAGCCTTTGCTGCAACCATCTTATTTCTGCCTCCTGCCAGACAGGCAATTATAGGATTGAGTATTTTAGTCTTGGAATTTAGAGGAAGTCGATTCCATGGCTTTTGGGTTAAATATCTAAATGCCGCACGAATAGGGACCCAAGTACCTGAATGATCTCTGACTTCCATGATACCATCCGTAAATCGAACATCAGGATCCTCTGCTTGATTTTCAAAATAAATGAAGTAAACCTTTTCTTTCATTAAATCGGCAATCACCTCTGCATACCCTGAAGCCTCCATAAAGTTCTTATCGTACAATACGGCTATTCCACCCTTTATTTTCAAACGAGAACGTTTAATAAGCGGAACAAATGTTCGTTCAATAAGTAAACGATAAGACCCTTGTTCAAGATGGTCATCTATCAAAGGCATTGATTTTTGGCCTGAAGGACAAGAGTTATTTTCAATAACTACCATTTGTCGTTTTCCTCCAGCAGATGTCACGTTCAGGAGATCTGCCCCTGCCCATTGAAAATATTTTATTGGATAATTAAGAATCTCCCGAAGTTTATCTCCATCCACAATTGGGTGCATATGACAATAACGGGTAATAATTCTTTCTTGATCAAGATTTAGAAAAAAATTAATCATCGGATGAATAGTAGCATTTAATGCTTTGGGGTACCAATGATTATGTGCCTCAAATTCTCCAGGGGAAATTATTCTAAGCTTGTTTTTAGTTTCTTGTAACACTCTTCAAAAATATAAATTGAATAAAAGAATAAACAAGACAATTTAAACCCAAAACTTTAATTCTAAAACAGAAAATCACCTGAATAACATATTTTTTTTTATTCTATTTTATCAATTGGTAAAGGAGCTTGTTTAGAGCGCATAAAAAGTGCAACCAAAGCAGAAGTCAACACACCTGATATCAACGCCCATATAGTGCTTTGTATAGCGTAGTTCTTATAACTAAAAT
>OMKD01000322.1 GCA_900299495.1 Sphingobacteriales bacterium | reverse complement strand
TCTGAGCGTAAGAACGGCATCAATCAAATCCGTGTGATGAACTGGAATGGTGAAGAGCACTATATTGATTTCAAAGAGGATACGTACATGGCATATACCAGTACTAACCTGGATTTCAATACAGATGATATCCGCCTAGGATTTACCTCATTGACTACACCGAATACTGTTTTTGAATATGATATGAACACGAAGGCTTTCACTACCTTAAAGGAAACGGAAGTTCTTGGTGATTTTGATAAAACAAACTACAAATCAGAGCGTATTTACGTGACTGCAAGAGATGGTGTTAAGGTGCCAGTATCTTTAGTTTACCACAAGAATACTCCAATTGATGGGTCTGCTCCTTGTCTACTATATGGATACGGTTCTTACGGATCCAGCATGGATCCTTACTTTAGCTCAAGCAGATTGAGTCTGTTGGACAGAGGTTTTGTATATGCAATTGCGCATATCCGCGGAGGCCAGGAAATGGGTCGTGGCTGGTATGAAGATGGTAAATTGTTAAACAAGAAGAATACCTTTAATGACTTCGTAGATTGTGGAAGATACCTTGTAGAAAACAAATATTCTGATTCAGACAATCTATTTGCTATGGGAGGATCTGCCGGAGGTTTATTGATGGGTGCCGTGGTTAATCAGGCTCCAGAGCTTTGGAAAGGTATTATTTCTGCGGTACCGTTTGTAGATGTGGTAACCACTATGCTAGATGAGTCTATTCCATTGACTACAGGAGAATATGACGAGTGGGGTAATCCAAATGACAAGGAATACTACGAGTATATCAAGTCTTACTCCCCTTATGATAATATTGAATCTAAGGACTATCCTTCCATGTTGATCACAACAGGATATCACGATTCTCAGGTTCAATATTTTGAGCCCGCAAAATATGTTGCAAAACTTAGAGAAATGAAGACGGATGAAAATCCATTATTGTTCCACATCAATATGGATGCAGGACACGGAGGTCAATCCGGTCGATTTAGAAGATTTAAGGAAACGGCTATGGAATATGCCTTCTTCCTGGATCTTGCAGGCAAAGCACCTGTTAAGCAATAAAACAAAAAAGCCTACTCGTTCAGAGTGGGCTTTTTTAATAATAAAAAAACACTTTCGGGATTGATCCCGAAAGTGCTTATGAAAAAACTCTCACTAGTTAACCATTACTTCTTTAAGTGTAAAAAAAGGGAAACGACTATACTTTTAAACAATCCTACTAACTACTATCCTCATATAACTTACACTCTAGTCGTTCCCCTCACCCATTAAATAACCATTCAATCTATCTAAATCAAAACTTTCATTCTTGTTTGCAGCTTTTATGTCCGGAACCTGGGGGCAGTCTCCGGTACTGCAAAACAACGCTTTCGCGCAATAATCATTGAATTACTCCGGTGTTTGGTTTGTAAATAGTGTTCATAGTTCAACACCTGGTAACTCAGATAGCTTTAAGTTGTTAATACAACGATAAATGATAAGAGTACACTCTTAATATCTTTGATGTGAAACTTGGAAAAAATTGTGTGGAAATGTTAAGTGGAGAGAACTGTTGTGATTAGAATATATGTTGTTTGTCTCTCAAATGCAGTGCAAATTTAACAACAAAACTCCCTTAAAGTCAAGGATTTAGAAAAAAAAATTCATATTAAACTTTTCTTTAAAATCATATTATTCGGTCTAAAATTGATACTGATTTAATTAAAATTTTTATTTTAGGCCTCACCTAAATTATTATATGGTTTATACTATAGTTAACAAACCAAAATTTTTTTTAAAATGAACCTTAAACTTCTTGAATATCAGCACCTTATAAAAATAAGACACAAGGAAAACAAGGTTGAGATTCTAGATAGTGTCCGCAATAAATACCTTGTGCTCACTCCTGAGGAGCATGTAAGGCAGTTATTCATTCATTTCCTGGTTCAAAAGATGCATTATAGCAAAAATCGTATAAGTGTGGAGCGAGCACTCGAGTATAATAAGTTAGGGAAACGGTTTGATTTACTTGTTTACGATAAACACTTTGAACCGATGATGCTTATTGAATGTAAATCTCCCAAAATAGATTTGAAGAAAGGTTCGCTGCAACAAATATCTACGTATAACCAAGTATTCTCTGTCCCCTATCTGTGCGTAACAAATGGACAAGAGACTTTTGTATTCAAAATGGATTATGAAAGCCGCAGCACCGAATTATTGCATAATTTCCCACATCCCGAATAATGCATTTTTTTTGTATAATCATATGGTAAGAATTGACCCGGTATAAGGTAAAAATCAACTCTTTTTAGTACTTTCGGGCATCATTTATTCAGCTCTATGAAAAAAGACAACATACTTATTATTGGTGCAAATGGACAGATTGGCTCTGTGCTTACACAGACACTTCGCTCCATTTATGGTCATGATAATGTTATCGCATCTGATATTCGCCCTAAAGCGGATGAAACGGGGCCCTTCGAACTAATCAATGTTTTAGACAGAGATCGTTTGAATGAGGTTGTCGATAAATACCAAATCAACCAAATCTATCATCTGGCAGCTATACTTTCAGCAAAAGGTGAATTAAATCCCTTAGGTACCTGGGATATCAACATGAATGGCCTGTTCAATATTCTTGAATTAGCCAGAGAAAAGAATATTGAAAAGATATTCTATCCCTCTTCCATTGCAGTATTTGGTCCGACCACGCCTCCGAATCAAACACCACAAGAAACTGTGCTTACACCAACAACAGTGTATGGCATGAGTAAGGTAGCGGGAGAATATTGGACTAATTATTATTTCCTAAAATATGGAGTAGATGTACGATCAGTGCGTTACCCTGGAATTATTGGTTATCAGTCCATGCCTGGTGGTGGAACCACTGATTACGCGGTGGATATATTCCATGAAGCTCTTAAGACGCAAAAGTTTACCAGCTTCCTTTCAGAGCATACAGAACTTCCTATGATTTATATGGAAGATGCCATAAGAGGAACAATCGAACTAATGAATGCTCCTTTAGAGCAGGTAAAAATCAGAACCAGCTATAATTTAGCTGCTATGAGCTTTACACCAGAGCAAATAGCTAATGAGATAAAGAAACATATTCCAGAGTTCCAAATGAGCTATGCACCTGATTACAGACAGGCGATTGCAGACTCCTGGCCAAACAGTATTGACGATCGTGTGGCCAGAGCGGATTGGGGCTGGAAAGAAGCATTCGGCTTGCCCGAAATGGTTCACGATATGCTTAAAAACTTACGTCAACTTAATGTTATGTCCCTTTAGTTACAAACATATCCACAGGTCGATGTGGATAATATTTGTTCTCAAGGCTTAACACATACTTAACTTTATACAGCGTAAAACCTAAGCAAAACATCATAGATTTACAATCCCTTGACCTTCAGGCTTTTAACCGACAAAAAAGTTATCCACCTGATTAGAAGGATTGTTAGTAAGAAATAACTAAATAGATCAAAAAACATCAATCATGTATACAAAAGTTCAAAACGAGCTACAAAATGAGTTGGCGGAAATCAGAGATGCGGGTCTTTACAAAGAGGAACGAATCATCACCACTCCACAATCTGCAGCTATTACCACTTCAGATAACAGAGAGGTATTGAATTTTTGCGCAAATAATTATCTTGGACTCTCTTCTCATCCTGAGGTACTTCAGGCTGGAATAGATGCAATCAAGACGCATGGATTCGGGCTTTCATCTGTTCGATTTATCTGCGGAACACAGGATATCCATAAAGAATTGGAAGAAAAGATTGCTGCATTTGTAGGACAGGAAGATGCGATTCTATACGCTGCTGCATTCGATGCGAATGGTGGCCTTTTCGAACCCCTTTTAGGTAAAGAAGATGCGATCATATCTGATTCTTTGAACCATGCATCTATCATTGATGGAATCAGACTATGTAAGGCGCAGAGATTCCGTTATGCAACTAATGATATGGCTGATTTGGAAGCGAAGTTAAAGGAAGCACAGGGAGCAAGAAGAATTATGATTGCAACGGACGGTGTATTCTCTATGGATGGAACAATTGCTCAGTTAGACAAGATTTGTGATCTTGCAGATCAATATGGTGCTATGGTCATGGTTGATGAATGTCATGCAACGGGATTCATGGGCGCAAGAGGTCGTGGAGCTATTGAATACAGAAACGTAATGGATCGTGTAGATATCGTAACGGGTACATTCGGTAAAGCACTTGGTGGTGCATCCGGTGGTTTCACCGCTGCAAAGAAAGAAATTGTAGATATCCTTCGTCAGCGTTCAAGACCCTATTTATTCTCAAATACACTTGCACCATCTATCGTAGGAGCATCCATCAAAGTGCTGGATATTCTTAATGAAAGTACTGCACTAAGAGATAAGTTGGAAGATAATACCAAGTATTTCCGTTCTGAAATGGAAAAAGCTGGTTTTGATATTATTCCTGGGGAGCATCCAATCGTACCAATCATGCTTTATGATGCAAAACTATCTCAGGATTTTGCTAATGCCTTACTAGAAGAGGGCATCTATGTAATTGGATTCTTCTATCCGGTAGTACCAAAGGAAAAAGCACGTATTCGTGTTCAACTTTCTGCGGGCCATGACCGCGAACACTTGGAAAAGGCTGTTGCTGCATTCACTAAGGTGGGTAAAGCACTAGGCGTTATATAATTCAAAAAGGGTAGGA
>OMKD01000321.1 GCA_900299495.1 Sphingobacteriales bacterium | reverse complement strand
TGAAGTCAGTAGCGATGGAAGTCATTTTGAGCGATTTGAGGCAGTTAGCCTTCATAGTGATTCTATCCAGTTTGATCCGTTTACAACGGCTATGCAATCAGAACTGCTTAATAATCTGGCAGGTAAGTATGTGAAGAATTATGGTACTCCTTTTGATCTGGCTGAACTTGCAGATCATCCAATGTTGGATAAAAATGCGATTCGTTATGTTCGTATTATAGATGTTGTCGGGTCCATTGATCCTTCATATGGTAGTACAGATACGGATGGGTTTTATATTAATGATCCTTTCCCAACACCTTTTCCATCTTCAGGATTTGATTTAGATGCTATAGGTGTGATCAACCAATTTGTATCTACAGAACAGCCAAACGACCATGCTAATTCCTACAAGGTATGCCCGAACCCAACAAGTGCCCAGGCAAAACTATCTGCGAGTGATGGACTTGCACAGGATGCTCTTGAGGGAGTCTTGACTATTGAATCTATTGAGGGTAAAGTACTCAAGATATTCAATGGGTATAGGCCTGGAGCTTACTTTGATATCAGTGCTTTACAACCAGGTATTTATTTATATTGTTTTCAAAATGATTTTCATCAAATAAAAGGTCGGATTATTCGGCAATAAAGTACACAGTAAAATATTATGACTAAGGATTTAACTTCTATCTACGACTTTAGTTTTAAAGCATTAAATGCAGATAAAGAAATCAGTCTTTCTGATTTTAAAGGAAAGAAACTACTCATTGTGAACGTAGCCTCTGAATGTGGAAATACAAAGCAGTATCAGCAGCTTCAGGAATTACATGCAGCACATGGAGATAAAATTGCAGTTTTGGGATTCCCTTCTAATGATTTTGGAAAACAAGAACCAGGTTCTGAGTCGGAAATTGCACAGTTTTGCACAACGAATTACGGAGTTGAATTTCCAATGTTTGAGAAGATTCAGGTCATTGGAGCAGATGCGCATCCAATGTATAAATTTCTTTCGGATCAGGTGGGTGAGTTGGTAGAATGGAACTTTGGTAAGTATGTTGTGGATGTGGAGAATGATCGAATCAACTATTTTCTAGCTTCTACGGATCCTTTGGATGAAGCTCTTCTAGCTTGTTTGGGAATTTCTTTATAATATAGTGTAGAAAAACATATATGTTCGTTCTCTTTTTAAGTAGAATTCTCTAATTTGTATATTCTTTTTTATCTCGAATTAATTTTAATAAAAGATAAATAGATTCCAATAATGGGAAGGACCTGTTTCTAAAAGCAGGTCCTTTTGTTTTATAATAAGATGTCATCAACAGCTGCGCCTTGTATCGCAGCCACTAGATCTTCTGGGTTGATGTCCAAAAGAAGACCTCTTTGACCTGCATTTACAGCAATTTGCTCATGATCAAAAATGCTATTATCCAGGAATGTTGGAAATGGCTTTTTCATCGCTAAGGGTGAGCATCCTCCTCGGACATAGCCTGTTGTTTTTTGAAGATCTTCAAGTGGTAGCAGAGTCATCTTTTTGTTGCCACTTAGCTTGGATAGCTTTTTAAGGGATAGTTTTTCATGAATGGGAACTACTGCAACAACAACGCCTGTTTTGTCTCCTTTGGTAACTAAGGTTTTGAACAAACGCTCCATACTGAATAAGGGATCTGAAAATGTACGATTTTCAATATCAGTCTGATTATCGTAAGGATAACTTATGGTTGAGTATGTTTTTTTGGCCTGATCCAATAGGCGCATTGCTAGTGTTTTTTTCATTACTTTTGAATTCACGTAAGAGCAAGTTGTAAAGAAATCGTTTTTAAAGATTTCAGGTCTTGTTGTCTTTGATCTTAAAAATAGAAATACCTAATGAAGAAGGGAAGTAATCTTTATCCAATCGTCAATTTTAAGTGTCCCAGATGTCATGAGGGAGAACTTTATCCTAGTAGTACATTCTCCTTCCAGAAGTCTTTTGAGATGCATGATAACTGTGCGCATTGTGGAGCCAATTTTTTTCCCGAGCCTGGCTTCTATTATGGTGCTATGTTCATCTCTTATATTTTTTCAGGGTTTTTCTGTATCTTTTTTTTAGTCATAACAATGCTTGCATTGAAATGGAATGCAGCAGTTGCTATTGGATCATTGATTTTAATTATGGCTGTCTTCTTTGTTTGGCTATTTAGATTTGCTCGGGCGATTTGGCTATCCATAAATCTCAAATATGATCCTACCAAAACTAAAAAAGAATAGAATCAATTTATGCCACAAGCACTTTATATCCAATATTGGGAAGATTGTATAGGTGATCTGTTGATAAAGAATCACAAGTATGGCCAATTGGTCCAGGCTTTCCCCAGAAGGTATAAAGAAATTGATCGGCCAACTCTGAGTATTGATGATGGTCAGCCAATCTTATCGCTCCCTAATCGGGTTATTGATAAACATCAGGCCATGCAGTATATGGATGATGTATTGGAGTGGTCTGAATCTGTGGAGCACTCAGTTGAAAACCTTGAAGAGCAAAAGCTTCAGGATATCACTTCTTTTCTCATAGCTTATTTTGGTAAGATTGATTTATTTGATCTTGATATACCTGTAAAATGGCAAAACTATCTGCGATCTAGTTTAGATGTCGATGAACAACTGGATTGGCGCAGACTATTGCAGGCTTTTACAGTGCAATTTGGTAAAAGGTCTTTTGCTCCTTCCAATCGTAAGTTTTCAAAAAGATACCATACCACACCGGGACGCTCATGGAAACCTCAGGCTAAACTTGCTCTATTATTGGATGTTTCTGCGAGTATGAAAGAAACTTCCTTTGCTATGTTTCTGAATGAAATGGATCGGTTACTAGGGAAGGGAATTGAATTGATTTTATTTCAGGTGGATGACCGAATACGAAGCATTGAGCCCTACAGAAGAGGTATGCCGATTAAAATTGGTAAAGGGGGAGGAACCAATTTTAATAGTGCTTTTGATTATATTGAAGCAGAGAATCAGTTTGACGGTCTGATTATTTGTACTGATGGTATTTTACAGGTTCATCCAAGGCCATTAAACATTCATCATATTTGGATACTTGATTCTCGAGCAGAACTGCCTTTTGAATTATCTGGCATAAAGGCCTATTTAAACCATTAAGCTGAAATATGGAAGCAGATCAGTATTTGAATCCTGAGCAGGTCGTTAGATTCCTTGAAAAACACCTTGAGTCTGTTTTTGCTCAGGAGGAATTTAGCAGTGATACCTTTACGCCCATTTGTTTATGGGGTGAAGCAGGTATAGGTAAAACTGAGTTGATTAGGAACCTGGCTCAGAAGAATAGTTGGTCAATGGTTCATCTGTCTTTGGCACAGATTGAAGAATCAGGAGATATTCTTGGTTTACCTTATTTGAAAGATAATTCATCAGGAAAGAAAACGGCATATGCCAAACCCGAATGGGTTCCAGATCAGCAAGGTCCTGGTATTTTGTTGATTGATGACTTCAATAGAGCGGATTCAAGAATCTTAAATGCATTTATGGAAGTCTTTCAGTTTTATTCGACCTCTAGTTGGACCTTGCCTTCGAAGTGGTTTATAATACTCACCGCTAATCCTGTACATGCAAATTACTTTGTGCAAAAGGTCGATCAGGCAATTATGGATAGGATCTTGCATATTCAGGTAAAGTTCAAGCTTGAAAGTTGGTTGAGATGGGCTATGGAACAGAAGTTCAATGAGCAATTATTGTTTTTTCCTTTATTATTTCCGGATCAGTTTACGAATAGTAAGTCCAGCCCAAGAACCTGGTCAAAGCTCTTTAGGCAAATAAGTCAAACAGATTCTGCAGATAAAGATCAAATCCGTATGTTGATCAATTTGTATCTTTCAAGAGAGGAAGCATCCTTCTTTTGGCAATTTATAGATGCAAATCAAATCCCATTATTAAAGCCAAATCGACTGTTAGAACTTAATCAGTTACAAATGGATGTTTATCTAGAAGACTTGCAGTTAAAGTATCAACAACCTATACTGTTAATTGCAATAGGTCGATCTTTGGTTCGTTACTTGAAAGAGGTAGGAATTACTTCTTTTAATGGAAAGGATCTCAATCGATTTTGGTTAAGTAAACAATTGCCAACGGATATAAGACTTGAGCAATTAGTTTATCTTCAAGAGCAGCTTAATCAAAAAGAGCAAGAGCTTTTAGCACTTGGAGATATACAAGGACTAATGCTGGATCTAAGGAACTAAGCAGTAGTCATTTCGATTCTTTTATTAGCTAAGGGATTAATTTATGGAAAAGGTTACGGAACAAAAAGGTTTTCACAAGGATTTGGATCAAAGATCTGTACACGAGCTTTTGACAATAATTAACGAGGAAGATAAGTTGGTGGCTGAGGCCGTAAGTAGGCAGCTTCATGCAATCAGTCGCTTTGTTGAAATCGTTATCTCAAAATTGTCCAAAGGCGGTAGGTTGATTTATTTTGGTTCAGGAACGAGTGGTCGTTTGGGTATTCTGGATGCATCAGAGTGTCCACCGACTTTTGGTGTTTCCGCTGATCTAGTGCTGGGTTTGATTGCTGGAGGTGATCAGGCAATAAGAAATGCGGTAGAAAAGGCTGAAGATGATGAAGAACTTGCCATAAAGGATTTTCAGTCCTATCAAGTGAATAGTCAGGATGTGGTATTAGGGATATCTGCATCTGGTACTGCATCTTACGTTATAGGAGGGTTAGCGTATTGTAAAAAAGTAGGTATTTATTGTGCTGCTTTGAGTTGTAATCCGAATTCAGAAATCGGTAATATTGCCGATCATAAAATAGAAATTGTTGTAGGACCAGAAGTCTTACAGGGAAGTACCCGGATGAAATCAGGTACTGCGCAGAAAATGGTCTTAAACATGATCAGTAC
>OMKD01000320.1 GCA_900299495.1 Sphingobacteriales bacterium | reverse complement strand
TGTTTTTTTGATACAATCCAGCCCACTGCTTGTATACGAATTTGATAGGACTCCACTTAATGAATCCAGGGATTTCTATTCCAAATTGCATGCCATGTGTGTGACCGGAAAGCGTTAGATCTATATTTTTAAATGAGCTTGTAACTTCCTGATTCCAATGCGAAGGATCATGAGAAAGTAGTAGCCTAAAATCGGATTGTTCCGTATTAGATGATGCTTTGGGTAGATCACCTTTCTGTGGGAATCTTGGTGATGCGGATTGATTTTCAACACCAATGACTGCTAGTTCACTGCCTCCGATATTCAGTTTACGGTTTTCATTCAAAAGCAACTGCCATCCCATTTCCTGATGTACCTCTTTAAGGCGCTCAAAATTGGCAGTTTTAGCTTCTTTACTAGGCCAAGCCTCATAATTTCCATAGTCATGATTTCCTAGTATGGAGAATACCCCATTCTTACTTTTTATTTCTCGGAAGATCTCGATGAATTGATCCATCTCGCTTGCCTTATTATTGACAAGATCTCCCGTAAAACAAACCAAATCAGCCTGTTCATTATTGATCAATTCAACAGCACGTTTTACTGGTTCTCTAAACAAGAAGCTTCCAGAGTGAATATCCGAAATTTGGATAATACGAAATCCCTTAAGATCCAATGTAAGATTCTTTACCGGAAGTTTAACGCGGAAGACTTTATAGTTATAAGGATTTTTGATCATGCCGTAGGTCAAACTAAAAAAAGGAATACTACCTACAGCTAAAGCTGCAAGACTTAAAAACTTTGATCTGCTGGTACTGAATTGATGCTCTAAACCCAGTTTTGAACCAATAAAGAGAAAAATTCTTCTTAAATCATCTGCAAAAAGAAAACAACCGCCAATGAACTTCGAGATGACAATGATAAAGGTCATTGCTCCCCAGATCGTATTGAATTGCTTTGAGAATCCTTCATTCAATCCCGTCATTGCAACGAAAATAAATCCAAATTGAATAATTGTTAGTAGTATATAGATACTCAGGCTGATGGTTTTGCCTGTGTTATCATTTCCCTTGAAAAAAAATTGGAATAGCTGAAAAGCATAATACTCAGTCAGTAAGAAAAAACAAATCGTTATAATGAATCTCATGAATTTTAAATTGTGGCGCCAAAATCGTAAAAAGAACAATTAATAACTATCATGGTTCGCTGATTTTTGCCAACTTTATACGAGCGCAGTCTTTTTTCAGATAAAGGAAGATCTGTGTATCACTTAGTATAACCTAAATTAACGGCATGCTTAGATCTAAAGTATTAGTTGTCTGTTCCCTTTTGCTCTTTTTAAGTTCAATTGGCTTAGCACAGGAAGGGTATGATAATTATCGTTTTAATGAACAGGATACCTTAAGGGGAAGTCTAAATCCTCTTCGCACATCTTATGATGTTCGATTCTACGATATGGATCTTTGGGTCGATATGGAGAAAGAATACATCGAGGGATATATTGGTATAGATTTTGATGTTTTAGAGGACTTGTCCAGCATTCAATTGGATTTGTTCGAAAATATGAAGATAGATAGAGTTACTTTAGTTAATAATTATGAGGAGCTTGATTTGAGTTTTCAACGAAATGGAAATGCATTTTTTGTTGATCTACCCTCATTGTCTGCAGGGGAAAAGGCAAGAATTAATGTGTATTATAATGGTAAACCACTCAAAGCAAAGAATGCGCCTTGGGATGGTGGCTTTAGCTGGAAAAAGGATCAAAAGGAAAGACCTTGGCTAGGAGTTTCCTGTGAGGGGATAGGTGCCAGTTTGTGGTGGCCAAACAAAGATCACCTTTCGGAGGAGCCAGATAGTATGCGAATCAATATCCGAGTAGATCAGGCCTACACGGTTATAAGTAACGGAAACTTAAGGTCAACTAGCTCCTTTGATGATGGAACCCATTCGTTCGAGTGGTTTGTCTCTTATCCTATTAATAACTACAACGTAAGTTTGAATATTGGACAATATGTGCATTTCGAGGATAAGTATATTTCTCTGGATAAAGATACCCTGCAGTGCGATTATTATGTGATGGATTACAACTTAGAACTTGCTCAGGAACATTTTCAGCAAGTTCATGGTGTCCTTGCATCCTTTGAGTATTTTTTTGACAAATATCCATTTTGGGAAGACGGGTATGCCTTGATCGAGACCCCTTATCTGGGGATGGAACATCAGAGTGGCATAGCATACGGAAACCGATTTATGCGTGGTTACCTAGGACGTATGATCCCTGCTGATATGGATTGGGATTTTATTATTGTTCACGAAACGGGTCATGAGTATTTCGGGAATAGTATTTCCAGTAAGGACCATGCCGAAATGTGGATTCATGAATCCTTTACAACCTACATGGAGGCCTTGTATGTGGAATATAGATACGAATACCCAGATGTAGAACGGTATCTGCTAGGCCAGCGAGGGTTCATCAAAAACAAACAGTCCATTATAGCTCCAATGGGTGTGAACTTTGATAACTGGGAGTCCAGTGATCATTACTATAAAGGATCTTGGATACTTCATACTTTAAGACATCATATGGACAATGATGAACAATGGTTTGGGTTGATAAAATCCTTTTATAAGAAGTATGCCATGAGTCATATCGATACGGAAGATTTTATTGCATTTTCTGAGGAGTACACAGGAAAAGAACTTAGATCGGTAATTAACCATTTCCTGTACAAAAAGGATCTTCCTGTTTTGGCATATTCAGTTAAGCAAAAGGGTAAGAAAAAGATTCTAGAGTATAAATGGGTAGGTGTTGATCCAGGATTTGATTTGACCGTATGGCTTAAAGTAGGTGATGAGTTGCAGCGGATTCAGCCAGGGACAGATCTTAAAACATCTGTATTTGATTCTTCAAAATCAGAGTCTTTGGAAGTAGATTTAGCTAAGGCTTTGATTCTAACTCAGGAATTGGATTAAGATAAGAAGAGGGAGCAATTTTTGCTCCCTCTTCTTATCTTAGCACGAAAAATACGAGTATACAAATGATGATAACAGCAATGAAAAGTTGTCTGATCCATTTTGTACCGCTGTGTTTTTGAAGATATATGTTGAAAATTAGATCAACGAACTCTCTCCATTCCAGCCCTTTACAATACTTCTCTAATCCCATAACAAAGTACTTTCTGCCGCCGGATGCTCCACTTTTTTTAAGTATAAAAAATGCGTTATCCAAATAGGCGAGATCATATAATTCACTGGCACCTGCTTCTATAATGATCTTATTGGTATCAGGCAATAAACGCCATCTTCCTTTAAGAATGTCACCATTAGTCGATCTTAGGTATTCTCCCTTATCATTAAAAAAGTGCATGATGGTTGAGTTGAAATTGTCACCATCTCTGATTTCAAGCCAGGGTTTTCCTCCAGCAGAGGAGAAAAACTTGGTTTCGTTGATGTCTTCTCCCCAGTTTCTGATATGAGGAATAATGAGATCCAGATAAGCTGACAGGGAATTCAGTTCTGGTAACTCAACATTGAATGAACCTTTTACGGAGTCTGATATTTCTTTAAAAATGGTCATCTATTCTTTGGCATGTATTTGAGCTTAATTTACGAAAAAACTTTATATAAGGTAAGTACACATGTGAATTTGAAAAAGAGGTTTGACAATTAAAGGTTTTTGTGTTACTTTGTTTGCTCATGTAATTGGTCTTGTCGCATGCCGCAAGGTATGAGGAAAGTCCGGACAACGCAGAGCACC
>OMKD01000319.1 GCA_900299495.1 Sphingobacteriales bacterium | reverse complement strand
GTGCAACTTGTTTAGTCAGATTTTTTTGTTGTTCGATA
The DNA here is from genome assembly GCA_900299495.1 of Sphingobacteriales bacterium. GTDB lineage: Bacteria > Bacteroidota > Bacteroidia > Chitinophagales > Saprospiraceae > AM-2324. The sequence continues at coordinate 3,656 of OMKD01000319.1, read as the reverse complement.
AAACGATCTTCCTTAGCTGCTGTTGCGTTTTGATCTCTTTCCAGACTAGACTGGGCGAATTTATATTTATTCAGAAGCTCATTCCATACAGAGATCTTTTCTCTTGCTGTATTTAGTTTGTTATACTTTTGTATAAAGGCATTTGCTTCTTCTAATTGAGTAGTTTGAGCGATTTTCCCTTGTTCAAACTCTTTGAGATCGGCTTCTTGTTGCGCTTTATCTGTGGACAGACTATTCTCCTCACGTAAGGATTCTGCTAGTTGATCCTGGAGTAGGCTGATCTGTTTTGAAATTCCATCAATCTTACCAGATTCGTTAGCCCATTGTTCGATCTCTTCATCCAGGTTTTGTAATTGTATTTTAAACTCCGCCTGTTTTTCCTGCAGTAACTTCAATTGGGCTTCATCTCTTTCAAGTTCTGCTGTTCTTTGTGTCTTTTTGTGTCTTTGCTCTTTAAGTTCGGTATCCAATCTGGTGAGATCTGCCAGTTTGGTTTGGAAGGGGGCAGCCAATTGATGACGCTCGAGTCTTTGCTTGAGGCTGTGACTATTTGCTTCAATAGATTTTATACCTTCCTCGTCAAGAAGTAGTCGCTTTTTTATCTCCTCCAGTTCGTCCTGTTTGACGTACCATTGTTGAATTTGCTGACTACTCTTTAGCTTTTCAGCAAGGTTTGATTTTTCTGTATCTATGTTTGACTTTTCAGTAAGAAGTACTTCTTTTTGTTCATCGGTAAGGATGTCTTCTTCATTCAGTTTTAGACCGAAGGTTTTGAGTTTTTCTTTTTCTTCGGTAAGTCTTTTATGAACGATTTCTCCGATCCTTTTATAGATCTGTTTGCCCGTAATTTGCTGAAGCAATTGGCCTCTTTCACCGGAGTCTGCATCCAAAAAGGCAGAGAACTGTCCCTGGGCAAGCATGACGGAACGCAGGAATTGTTCGTAGTCCAGTTTCAGTATCTCGGTAATCTTTTTTAAATGCTCCCTTTTTTCAGTTGCAATAGGACTTTGCGCTTGGCTGATATCAACCAGTTCAATATGCTCTCTTGGGGTTTTAAGAATCTTATTTCCACTTCCTTTAAGTCGAACTTCCCAGCTGGACTTATAGATGATGCCATTGTTTTCGAACAGAACTTCTGAAAAGGCAAAATCAGCATCGTGACTGATGATGTCTAAATATTTTCCATCATCGCTATTATTGTCAAAACGGGGTGCCTTACGATAAAGGGCAAGCGTGATGGCATCCAGTATACTGGTCTTACCTGCTCCAGTGGGTCCAGTGATCGCAAAGATGCCAGCATCCTCCAATGGTGCTTCATTGAATGGAATGATTATAGGTTGATCACTTCGAAGTGAACTTATATTTTGCAGTGTCAGACTAAGTATCTTCATCTTTATTGTTCGTTGGCGAGGTTAAGGGCTTCATAAAACAGATCATCAATCTTTTTGCGATTAGCATCTGTGACTTTGAAATCTGTGCAGAGTTTATCAAAGACTTCTTCTGGTTTGAGATCCGTAATCTGCACCGCCTGTTCAGCAAGTGCTCTTAGGCTTTCTACAGACTCTCTTTTCGGTTGGCTGATCTTAAGCACATCCATATGCTGCAGGTTTAGAGCTGCTCTCCTCAATGGGTTAATATTGGGCTTCGGTTCTTCCAAAACCAATTCTACCCAGGTATTTAGATTGTCCTCGTGTTCTGCATTCAAGCGTTCTAACTCCTGAATGCAATATTCCGTATCACCTTGAATACGAATGAGGTTTCTGAAGGTAGGGCAGATGATATTTTCCCGTTGTATAGCTCCTGATTCAGAGATATGAAGCAGTTCTATACTGTTTTTATGACCTATCTCGCTGAAGCTTAGTTTGTATGGAGATCCCGAATAACGTACTTTTTCCTGGTCTCCGATGGTTTGCGGTCTGTGGAGGTGACCAAGCGCAATATAGTCAAACAATGCGGGAAAGTCTTCCGCTCCGATATCACCAAGATTACCCACATAGATGGTTTGCTCGCTATCGGTGGTCTTACCGCCTACTGCAAATAGGTGGCCCATGGCAATTACTGGGGTATTGGGTGTTTTATGTTTTTCGCATACTGCTGCAACTGCCTGATAGTGTCTTATCAAGGCTTGTTTGTAGCGTCCGCCTATGTCCTCAAATCGCTCATTCAGGGTATGCTTGCGGATATCTTTATCTCTCAGGTAGGGGACTGCAGCTACGATGAGTTTTTGTCCATTGATTTCAAAACTTAAAACTTCCTTTTCAATATCCTCGGTTGCCTTACCTACAACTTCAACTGAAAATCTTTTTAGGAATTGGGCTGGAGCATTGAGCACTCCGGGGGAGTCGTGGTTACCACCAGTGATAATAATCTTTTTGCATGGAGAATCATCCTTTGTGATATCCACTAAGAAATCATAGTAGGCATTTTGAGCTTCAATGGGCGGGTTGGAGGTATCGAAGATGTCACCGGAAACTAAAAGTACATCCACTTCTTGCTCATAGATGGTCTTTTTTAACCAGTCTAAAAACAGGTTTTGCTCTTTGAGCTGACTGTTGTCATGGAGTTTATGTCCTAAGTGCCAATCTGCTGTGTGAATGATCTTCATTTAAGGTGTTTATGGTTATACTATGTAGCTGCATAAATATAACAACAAAGAATGCATTCTATGTTCGCAGAAACAAAAAAAGGTGCTTTGACTTAAGCACCTTTTTTTGTTTTATTGACCTTCCACGAAGGCTTTAAAGTTTTGCATATAGCCCATGGATTGTTTTTTGAAGGCTCCAGGAAAAAGAAAACCGATTAGTTTTAAGCCAAATTTTTCGAATTTGAATTCTGACTCACAAACGTATTTAGTCTTATTGTCAGGTAGTTCTATGAAGCGATTGATCTGTATGTTTTCTATACCGGGCATTTCATAGACTCCAGAAAATTCATCCGGTAGGTTATTGCTGAGGATAGTCTCTGTCATATCCATTTCGCGCTTTCCTGTTTTGACAAAAAGTCTGCTTTTTGCTCCTGGTCTTCCAGGCTCTCCCGAGATGTGCTCATACTCTTGTAGCCCGGTCATCCATTTGAATAGATTCTCGGCGCTATCGAATTTTTCAACGACCTCTTTTATGGGGCTGTTTATGATAATCTCGTTTTTGTATTTCATCCCAGAAGTTTTGCTATTAACAATAGAATTCAAGCTTCAAAAGTTCCTAATAGCCTATTGGAATGAGTTTGTTGTTTTCCCATTTCAACAAGGATTTTTTGCCACTTATTTCATAGATGTTTTTTTCATTGAGTTCTTCTGTGATTTCACGGTAAATAATTATTTCCTTCATGCCTCCTGCATCACTCGGAAATATGGCTGTTTCTTCATAGGAAAAAACCCCTGCATCGGACACATAAAAGGTGGAGAGTTGATCAACAACGGTGCCATCTTTGATCAGAATATGCATTTCTCCTCCGGTTGCCCCACAGGATTCAGCAGAGAATTCCAAACTAATAATGTGATCTATTGCTGAGAAACCTTTGTTGCCGGATACCTTAGCACCATAGTAGTTGGCATTTGGCATCTTATAGTTCCATTCAGTGTATCCATCACCATCGAGTATTCGCATTACGATCATGTAAGGGATAGGATCTTCAACGTCCTGAATCAATTCGTAGTT